>USIY01000006.1 GCA_900554845.1 uncultured Bacteroidales bacterium
CTGTAGGAGTTACCGTTAATTTTACAAAAAAATTCGGATTGGATGCCGGACTTGCCTATTCGCTTTGGACAGGAAAATATTTCGATGGAGATGATTTTTTTAACGGATTGAGCGCCCGTGTAGGAACTCATTTCTGATATTTTATTTAAAAATCTAAATCGGCACTATTAACTAAATTAAACATTATGAAGAAGTTAATCATTACAGTTTTCTTAATAACCGTTGGATGGTTGAGTGCCATTGCGGGAGATGAGATTAAATTGACAGAGGGCTCGCTTTCATCATTGAAGGATGGCGGCGTAGGTTGCGTAGTAATAGACATAAAGGACACCAAGTTTGACAACAAGATGCCTCTCCGAAAGGATGATCGGTTCCGAGAAATCGACGACTATATTCCCGAGTGTACCAAAGAGTTTGTTCGAGAATTCAATGATAATACCAAGAAATTCACAATGACTGAGAATGTTGACGAAGCCAAATATGAGTTTCTGGTGAAGATAGATAATCTTGACACATACATCAATGTAATGTCCTTCAAAGGTGGAATAGGTATAAAGGTGTGGGGCTCAATTACAATTACGGACATAGCCACGGGGCATCAGGTCGCAGCTTTCGACATTGACGAGGAGAACAACAGCGGCTTTACATATAATATCGCTGTAGAGGAGACATTCGAGGGCATTGCCAAGTTCCTTGCCAAGAAAATAAAGAAAGGCAAGTAATATGAACCTGTTTCCAGCCCTTAAGGCAAAATACACAAAAGAAACGATGAATGCCCGCGAGGCTCAGCGCCTCGCTGAGTTCATCGCTTTTGGGCCTGTGATTTTTCAGACGGCCCGCATCATGATAGACAACGGCATTATGGATATGCTGCGCGACAGCAATAACGGAATGACTATTCGCGAGGTGTCGGAGAGATCCGGTTTGTCCGAATACGCCGTTAAATGTCTGCTTGAAGCGTCACTTTGCATCGGGCTATTGTTGATAGACCCTGAGACAGACAGATTTCGCATCTCTAAAACCGGATGGTTCTTGCTGAACGACCCGGCTACACGTGTCAACATCAATTTCAACCATGACGTGAACTATCGCGGATGGTTCAA
This sequence comes from uncultured Bacteroidales bacterium, assembly GCA_900554845.1. Taxonomy (GTDB): domain Bacteria; phylum Bacteroidota; class Bacteroidia; order Bacteroidales; family Muribaculaceae; genus Lepagella. Next base: position 1,104 of record USIY01000006.1, read on the forward strand.
TCTGGAGGAGTCCCTTAAAGAAGGACGACCGGCAGGTCTGAAGACATTAGGAGAATGGCCAACAATCTATGAAGGTCTTTCCGTACTTCCGGAAAAAATACAGAAAAGCTGGTTTGATTTCGATCACTTCTATTCCGACCATTCCTTTCAGCAAGCGTTGGAGATAGTTTTCGCCAATCATCCCAAAACACTGCTGGACGTAGGTGGAAATACAGGACGGTGGGCGTTGAGATGCGTTGAGCATGATCCGGACGTTCAGGTGACGATACTGGATCTTCCACAGCAGATAGGAATGATGAAGAAAAACATCAAGGGGCGCCCCGGGGCCGAACGCATAGAAGGTCTTGGTCTGGATCTTCTTGACGAGACAACAGAAATGCCGCGGGACCTTGTCTTTCAGACTATATGGATGAGTCAGTTTCTTGATTGCTTCTCCGAACGCCAGATTGTAAGCATCTTGAAGCGTGCATGTAAGGTTATGGACAGCCAATCAAGACTCTATATTATGGAGACATTGTGGGACCGCCAGCAATTCGAGCCTGCGGCACTATGCTTAACGCTGACCAGCCTGTATTTCACGGCTTTGGCAAACGGCAACAGCAAGATGTACCATTCGGAGGATATGGAACGTCTGGTGAAGGATGCCGGACTGGAAATAACTGGCATACATGATTATTTAGGACAAGGGCACACAATACTTGTATGCGCTTTGAAGCAATAAATACGGATTTATACATATTCGATGTAAATGACCGTTAAATATTAATATACCAAAAGGAACAAGAATACTACAAATGGAACGTAAAGCAATAGAAGATAAAGTTCGTGATTTTCTTATCGAAGATCTTGAGGTAGATGAGGAGAAGATTCTGCCAGACGCCCGACTGAAGGAGGACGTAGGCATAGACAGTCTGGACTTTGTGGATATAGTGGTAATAGTGGAGAAGAATTTCGGATTCAAGATCAAGCCGGAGGAAATGGCTCCCGTACAGACTTTGAAAGACTTCTATGACTATATCGAGAGCAAGGTGAATTGAATTTCCACTCTGGATTAAAGTGAGCGAACTGAATCACGAGAAATGGTCCGGAACGACCTACGGCAACGGATGGATGCACCGATGGCTTATCAGATTACTGAAAGTCATGGACGTGCGTATTCTTTATGCGTTCACTTTCATATTTGTGGTGCCTCCAACGATAATGATAAACGGTAAGGCGCGTCGCGTCACTTACCGTTTCTACCGCGACCGTTTCGGATACGGGAGATTGAGAGCAGTCTGGATGGTGTATAAGAACCATTGCGCATTCTCCCAGGTAGTAATAGACAGATTCGCTATGTATGCCGGGAAACGATTCAATATTGATATCGATGGATTTGACGAATTCAGAACCTTGTCCCGACAGCCGGGAGGATTCGTTCAGTTGAGTTCACATATCGGGAATTATGAAATAGCCGGCTACTCTTTACCTATAGAAGAAAAGCGAATGAACGCGTTGGTGTTCGGAGGGGAGAAGGCAAGCGTTATGGCTAATCGTGACAATATGTTCAAAAGAAGCAATATCCGCATGATACCTATGATGTCGGATATGTCGCATCTTTTCAAGATTAACGAGGCTTTAAGCAACGGCGAGATAATAAGCATGCCTTCCGACCGGGTTTTCGGATCGTCCAAATGTTTCGATCTGGAATTTATGGACTCTACGGCACGATTCCCTCAGGGTGCGTTCACATTGGCAGCATTACGAAATGTACCGGTATTGTATGTCACCGTGATGAAGTCGGCGCCGAAAAAATACCATATAACCGTTCATAGGTTGGAAACTCTAAAGAATGGAAAGACCGGGGAGAAAGCTTTGCATCTGGCGCAACAGTATGTGAAATTGATGGAGGATACTGTCAGGAGACATCCTGCGCAATGGTATAACTATTTTGATTTCTGGTCAAAGTGATGGATTTCAAGAAAATTGACATTCATGAGTTGCTGCCGCAACGGGAACCTTTCATTATGATTGGATTCTTGTTGCATTTCGACATGGAACGGATTGTGACATGTACAGAAATAAAGGGGGACAATATGTTTGTTGAAGATGAAAGATTGTCGTCGGCCGGAATAATCGAAAATATCGCGCAGACATGTGCCGCAAGAATAGGATACATCAACAAATATATTCTGAAGTGTGGAATTAACATAGGATACATCGGGGCCATACGTAATCTTGTCATTCATCGGCTTCCCCGAATAGGAGAGATGATTGAAACGACGGTAGTGGTCGAGTCGGAAGTTTTCGGAATGACATTGATTTCGGCGAAGGTTACATCCGGAGCAGAGACAATTGCCGAGACAAAAATGAAGATAGCCGTAAGCGATGTGAAGTCACAATCATAAGATCATCATGAAGAACAGACTTTACGCGTCAAAAAGGATGAATATCCGTTTCAGCGAGGTGGACTCGATGGACATCGTATGGCACGGGGCGTACCCATTGTACTTTGAGGATGCGCGGGAGGAATTCGGGCGTAAATACGGCCTGGGGTACATGACCATCTTCAACAACGGATTTTACGCTCCGCTTGTAGAGCTCGCATTCAAATACAAGAAACCTTTGACTTATGAGATGCGCCCTGTAATAACGGTCAGATATATTCCTACAGAGGCGGCTAAGCTTGTATTTGAATATGAGATATCAGATCCTGATGACGGAACAGTATATGCCACAGGACGATCCGTGCAAGTATTTCTGGACAATAATCGAGAACTGGTGTGGGAAAATCCGGAATTCTATCAGAAATGGAAAGAAAAGTGGCATCAGGCATGATAAGGAAGATAGCCGACAACATTATATCGCCTTTAGGTGATAATACCGCCATGAACCTTGAATCGGTTATGGCAGGGCGAAGCATGCTGTCCTTTCATGAAGGCACTTTCGGACTGCCGGAATCTTTCTGCGCATCATTGATGGACAGAGAGTCGATTCTCAGGCAGTTCGATGAGGAGGCTGGAATACATCCTGAGCTGACATATTTTGAGAAAATCGCGATATTATCATCCGAAAGGGCATTGAGGACGTGCGATATCAATCCTGCTGACACGGAGGTGGTATTCGTGCTGTCAACCACAAAAGGTAATGTAGACCTTCTGCAGAATTCCTTGCATGATTCAAGATGCCACATTGGCATGTCGGCTAAAAAAATAGCACGGTATTTCGGTAATTCCAACACTCCTATAGTGGCGTCTAACGCCTGCATATCCGGCGTCTGCGCCCAGATAGCGGCAATCCGTGAGTTGCTGAGCGGACGGCATAGGTATGCTGTAGTTATCGGCACGGATGTCCTGTCGAAATTCATAATCTCAGGCTTCCAGTCGTTCAAAGCATTGAGCGGCGCGGAATGTAAACCTTACGACAAAGACAGAAAGGGATTGAATCTCGGAGAAGCTGCGGGGACAATCGTTTTGGAATACACAGACGGCCATATGGATGATTCATGGCAGTACGTAAGTTGTTCAAATCACAACGATGCCAATCATATATCGGGGCCGTCCCGTACCGGCGAGGGGTCATACAGGGTTCTGAAGGACATCCTTGAGCATATAGATAGCCGGGAAATCGCTTTTATAAACACACATGGCACCGCTACGGCCTACAACGATGAAATGGAATCCATAGCCATACATAGAGCGGGGCTTATAGATGTCCCTGTGAACGGTATGAAAGGCTATTACGGGCATACCCTTGGCGCAGCTGGAGTAATAGAGACCATTCTTTCCATGGCTGCCTTAGATGGAGGTATAATACCGGCAACGCGAGGTTTCGAGCACACCGGAACAACTTATCCTCTGAATTTGTCAAATAAAGTCCGATACACCGACAAGCGTGCCTTCATCAAGCTCCTCTCCGGTTTCGGCGGCTCAAATGCAGCAATCTGTTGGCGGAAAGGAGGCAATATATGAAAACGATCTCGACTGTCAGTGTCTCACCGCACCGGACTATATTGAACGGCGACATAATTTCCCATGAGTCAATCTCAGGACTGTACCGGGAATTCATTGGCGACTATCCTAAATTCTATAAGATGGATGCACTGAGCAAACTCGGATTAGTGGCTTCAGATATCTTGTTGAAGAATACAACAGCCGAAGAACGCGAGAACGCCTCCATCATACTGTTCAACCGCAACGGGTCGCTGATTACGGATAGAAATTACCAAAAGACACTCGCCGTTGACAATTATTTCCCGAGCCCTGCATTGTTTGTTTATACTCTTGCCAATATCGTAACAGGGGAGATAGCGATAAGAAACAAAATTTTCGGAGAGTCCTCCTTCTACATCCTGCAAGACAAAAATCAGGAAATGATGGACCGTATAACTGCCGATGCATTCCTTACATCAAGTCCCACATTCATAATTACAGGATGGGTGGATTATAACAATGAACAGGATTATCTTGCGGAGCTTAAATTAGTCACAGGACAATGTGAGGATTTGAGTTATTAAGAACAACGACATAGAAAAAACAATAAAAAAATAGGAAATATGAACGAATTGATAGACACACTGAAAGAACAGATAATAGAAGTCCTTAACCTTGAGGATATGAGACCCTCCGATATAGATGCCGAAGCACCCCTTTTCGGTGATGGTCTTGGACTGGACTCCATTGATGCGCTGGAACTTATTGTTCTCATGGAACGTGAGTATGGTATAAAGCTGACGAATCCGGCTGAAGGCAAGGAGATATTCAAGTCAGTGGCTTCTATCGCTGATTACGTCAGCAAGAATCGCAAGAAATAAAGGTAATGTCGACAAAAGTATTCGTGACAGGAGCGGGGATAATCTCCGCATTGGGCTCAGGCATGAGCGCGACTCTGAAATCGCTGCGTGAAGGCGTGTGCGGCATCGGAGCCATACGGCATCTTAAGACGGAACATAAGGAATTTCCGATCGGAGAGGTTACGATGTCGAACGCAGAGATGTCACGGATACTGAAAGCCGAATATCCATCCAGTCATCTGCGCACTGTGTTGTTAGGCATCATGGCCGCGAATGAAGCCATGGAATCGGCAGGCTTAAAAACTTACGATCTGAGGACCACGGCTTTTATCAGCGGAACTACCGTCGGAGGCATGGACAATACAGAAAGGCATTTCAAGAAGGTCTATGAATCGGATGGCGAAACGGAAGAGACCACTGAGATGAAATACAATGACTGCGGATACTCCACTGAACTCATCGCCGACAGGTTAGGGAAGTTCGGTATGATTACCACAACGTCTACTGCCTGCTCCTCGGGCGCCAATGCCATAATATTCGGTGCCAACCTTATAAAGGCCGGAGTAGTGGACCGCGCCGTTGTGGGGGGTACAGAAGCTATGAGCAGGTTCCATCTCAACGGTTTCAATACGCTGATGATTCTTGACCATGAAAGATGCCGACCTTTCAGCGATGACCGTGGTGGCATCAATCTTGGTGAAGGAAGCGCCTATATAGTGCTTGAGAGTCAGAAATGTGCGCTCGGAAGGAAGGCGAAAATCATGGCCGAACTTAAAGGGTACGGCAATGCGTGCGACGCTTTCCATCAGACGGCCTCGTCGGAAAACGGCGAAGGGGCGTATCTCGCTATGAGCAAAGCATTGGAAACGGCAGGTATGTCCTCCTCCGATATTGATTATATTAACGCTCACGGCACAGGAACTCCTAACAATGACGCCACTGAATTAACAGCCATGCGACGTATATGGGGAGATAAGCTTCCAAGATTCTCGTCGACCAAAAATCTGACTGGCCATACCACAAGCGCGTCTGGAGCCATAGAAGCTGTGATATGTCTGCTGGAAATTCAGCAAGGAAATGCTGTGAATATATTGTCCAACTCATTCGGATTCGGCGGCAATGACTCGTCGCTGATATTTTCCAAAGTATAAGATTATGGCACAGAGTTGTTACATAAATTCCATGGCGGCCGTAGGGGAAACAGACCTTGATGGATTGATTTCACAGGGATCTGCCAGACGAATGAGCCGGATTCTCCGCAATGCGGTGAGTTGTTCGCTTGCCGCTCTGAGAGATGGAGATGTGGATTTGCCTGATGCAATAATCACGGGTACGGGGATGGGGTGTATGGAGAATTCGGAAAAATTCCTGATTGACATGTGCAGATACGGCGAGAGTTGTCTGAAGCCATCTCTGTTCATGCAGTCGACACATAATACCATAAGCTCGCAGATAGCCATCGCACTGAAATGCCATGGCTACAACAATACCTATTCGCATAACGGCATATCGTTTGAAAGCGCGTTGCTTGACGCATGGATTCAGATGCGCACAGGGCAGATTGGCAGTGCGTTAGTGGGAGCTTATGATGAAGTGTCCCACCTGATGCGCAAGATTATGAAACGCATTCATCCTGAATATTCCCGTCCGGAGGAGATATCTGTGGCTTTTGTTCTGACTTCGGAGCGAAGCGTCCGGAATCTGTGCGAAATCATGGAAGTAAAGTTGTTTCATTCTGTGGAACCGGAATATATCTCGAAACAGTTGGAGCCCAGACAAGACAAGACTCTGATGCTCGGATTAAATGGAGTGGCTTTGAACGATGATCCTTATGAACGTATGGTATCCCACCTTCGATATAAACCGGACACCATACAATATCGGAAGAGTTCAGGCGACAACTATACAGTTTCGGCCAAGGCCGTGTATAATTCCGCAAAATTACTGCATGAATCGAATCAGCTCGATTCTATTACAATACTGAACCATTCGGAAGGATCGTCATGGGCTATGGTCCGTCTGATTAAAGCATGACACTATGTGGCAATTGTTGGGGCTATCATTGATACAGAGCATGACTCTGGCATTCGGGCAGCTTACGTTGAAGCTGGCTCTGAACCGTATTCCTGCATTTGAATGGTCAGCGCGTTTTTGGTACGATATGCTTACTAATTGGTGGCTTCTTGCATGCGGAATATGCTTCACGGGCGCAGGCATCCTATGGATGTACATTATGAAACATTATCCTCTGAGCATGGCTTATCCAATGGCCAGTCTAAGTTACGTTTTCGCACTGGTGTTTGCAATTATATTTCTACACGAGTCCATAGAATGGAACAGATGGCTTGGCGTGGCGTTAATAATGGCAGGGTGTATAATTGTTGCTAAATAACGGAATATGAAGAAACTGACTATAATATTGTTGCTGTTGCTTGCGCTGTTGCCGGATGCAACGGCTGCGACATTGACCCCTCGACAGAAGCAGGAGGTAATAACGAAACTTAACAAGAGCACAACGGCGATGAAATCCATGCAGTGCGGATTTACTCAGACAAAGTATCTGTCCCTTCTCAGCGACAAGATGGTTTCGAAAGGCCATATGTATTATCAACAGCCACATAAGCTGAGGTGGGAATATTCATCGCCATACCAATATACGTTTATTCTCAATGGAACGGAGGTCTACGTCAGGAATAAATCTAAAAAAGATGTTATCAACACAAACAACAACAAGCTTTTCAAGGAAGTCGCCAGAATAATGTTGAGAACTGTAACGGGAAAAGCATTGTCCGATGCGGCGGATTTTAGCATAGACGTCTCTGACGGAGGATCTTTATGGAAAGTGATCCTGATCCCCAGGAAGAAGGACTTGAAGCGCATGTTCAGCAAGATAATCCTGTCGTTCAGGAAATCTGATTCCATAATTTCAGAAATAGACATGTATGAGAAAAACAACGACCGTACCAATATAATACTCAAAGACGTCACTGCAAACGGAAAGATAAATGAGAGCCTTTTTGTTATTCCTAAGTAGCTTACTGACGTTTTTCGGACTGGAAGCATCAGAGACTGGACCTGAATATTCGGCTATACCCTCGATACGATATTCCTTCCGGATGGATATGTCGCGCGGGTATTTGTCCGGAATATTTCTGACAAAACAGACGGCCACAGAAATAAAGGGAAGCGTCATCAATGAGTTCGGAGTGGAAGCTTTAAGCTTCAGATATGATATAAAGAACGAAAAGCTCAAGTTAATGAATGTGATCGGATTTCTTGACAAATGGTATATTAAGAAAATATTGCGAAACGACCTAAGGTTTTGCCTTTATGAACTTTATGGATTGGCGCATAATCAAAATAGAAACTACGACGTTTCATATAGGGACGACATCCTCATGATAGTGAATAGAAAACGTAATATATCCTATTCTTTCACACCCATGCCAAACATTGACATGAATAATGACACTGAACAATAACCTATACAGTATAATCGAATCAGACGCCTCGCGACGGACATTCAAGGTAGGATTAATTCCTGATTATGCCATTTACAAGGCACATTTCCCTGAATTGCCCGTTACACCTGGTGTATGCATTATCCAGATAGCGACGGAACTGGCGCAGGAACTGTTTGAAATTTCTCTCAGGCTTGTTTCTGTGCAAAATGCCAAATTCTTAAATATAATCCATCCTATTGAAACTCCTGAAATCAATTATATCTTCAGGAAGGTAATGGAGAACGATGAGGATGACACTGTGAAGGTAATGACGGAAGTTGCTGACAATGAAGGAATGATCTATGCTAAATTAACCCTTGTCTATCGGAAGAAATGACCTACTGTGATAGAAACGATCTTATAGAGACAATGCATATGCTTAAAGTGTGTGTGTTGGTGCCTACGTACAACAACGCAGGCACGCTTCGTAGTGTCGTTTCCGATATACTTGACTATTCAGATTCCGTCATTGTGATAAATGACGGCAGCACTGACGATACAGCAGAGATTCTCCAGGATTTCGGTAATAGAATCACTAAAGTGTCCTATCAGTCCAACAAGGGTAAAGGACATGCCTTGAAGGCAGGATTCCGTAAGGCCCGTGAACTTGGGTATGAATATGCCATCACAATAGATTCGGACGGTCAGCATTATCCGGAGGAAATCCCGAATTTCGTACGGGCGATTGCCGAGAATCCCGGCGCTATGATAATAGGGGAACGTGACCTGTCCAACGTCGATATTAATGGTAAAAGCTCATTTGCCAATAAGTTCTCTAATTTCTGGTTCAGTGTCCAGACCGGATTAAGGCTTAGGGACACTCAGACCGGATACCGTGCCTATCCTCTGAAGAATTTACACGGACTATCGATTATGACAAGCCGATACGAAGCGGAGCTTGAACTTCTCGTATTTGCCGCATGGAACGGCGTCCGTATCGTTTCGATGCCAATAAAGGTATACTATCCGCCTCGATCACAGAGAGTGAGTCATTTTAAACCTCTCAAAGACTTCTCACGTATCAGTGTACTCAACACAATACTCTGTGTCGGGGCTCTTGTGTACGGACTGCCGATGGTAGTGTTAAACGCAATAGCCAAGCGAAAGATTTTCAACAAAGAATTCACTCCTTTCACCCGAGTTAAGGGTAAGCGGCGTCCGGCCGCTTTGACTCTTGGCAGAATGGCATCATCCTTTTACGGGTTCTCTATCTTCGCAATCATCGTGATGGGTGTGTTCATTCCGTTTATCCGCATATATTTCAGAATAGGCAAGAATACTCCCGAAAAAAGTTATGGGTTCCATATAATGCTTCAAAAACTGTCGGCCTTCATCAATAGATGTTATCCGTCAAACCGCACTACTTATGAGAATCCATCCGGAGAGAATCTGGCAGTTCCCGCGATAGTGATATGCAACCATCAATCGCATCTTGACCTTCCATTGATGATTGCGTCAAATCCCAGGTTGATATTCCTGACCAATGACGCGGTATGGAACACTCGTCTATATGGTTCCATAATACGGAATGCGGAGTATCTGCCTATATCGGCTGGAATGGATGTGTTAATCCCTCGACTTAAGGATTTGCGTGACAGAGGTTACTCCATAGCTATATTCCCGGAAGGAACAAGGTCGCCGGATTGTAGGATAGCGCGCTTTCACAAGGGGGCCTTTTTGCTGGCCCAGGAGCTTGGAATGGATATAGTGCCGATGGTGCTTCACGGCCCCGGACATTATCTGCCGAAACATGAATCTATGTTCATGAAAGGAGATATGGTATTGAAGACTTTACCCCGCGTAGGAAGGAATGAAATCGAAGGAATGGAACTTCGCGAACAGGCAAAATATTTCCGCAGGTTGATACGCAAGGAATACGACAAATATGCAGCTGAAAAGGAGACGGTTGCATATTTCAAGAATCTTATCCTTTACAAGTACGCCTACCGCGGATGGGACATTGTTTCTCGGTGCAAACACACTCTTCGGCAACTGCCGCAATACAGCGGATACATCGAGACCAGAGGCCGATATGGTCGTGTGCGTATCCTTAACAGCGGAATCGGCACATTCGCGTTGGTTTACGCTCTTGTCAACAACACCACGGAGACAGAGGCTTATGAGAGCAATCCCAAGGATTACGAGACAGCGTCAAATACAGCCTGTTTGCCGAAGAATCTCCATTACTTAAAGGCTGTCTGGAACAGTGAATATCGGCGTGACGGCGATGCTGACCTTACGATAGTTCTGAACAGTCATAAGGATGAATTCAACAAGGAAACTGATACATTATTCCTGAAACTGAAGTCATGAGCAAGAGCTGTATCATAATAGGCGGTGGAATCGGAGGTCTCTTCAGTGGGGCGTTCCTGTCACGCAACGGATACAAGGTGACTGTGCTGGAGAAGAATGCCACAGTAGGAGGCGGTCTCCAGTGCTTCAGGAAGAAAGGGAAGATCTTCGAGACCGGGATGCATGTGATGGGAGGTTGGGAACATGGAGGCAATCTATCAAAAATATGCTCATATCTCGGAATCCTTGATAAACTGAATATTCATCATCTTGACTCTGACTGTATGGATGAAATCCATTATGTAGTTTCGGACGAGGTGTTCAGAATACCCTCAGGACGCGAACAGTTCATCAAGAGATTGTCAGGATATTTCCCCGAAGAAGCCGACGGCATAAGGAAATATGTCGATCGGCTTTACGCACTTACCGATGAGCTTCCTCTGTTCAATATGAGAGAGTCTACGGAATCGCTACGGATACATTCCGAAAAATTCCTTTGGCCTTCCGACAGGCTGATAGGATATTATATCAAGAACCACAGACTGCGCGAGATTCTTGCGTATCTTAATCCTATCTATGGAGGGAGGGCCGGGATTACGCCTGCTTATATACACGCCATTATCAATGTACTGTATATCAATGGCACATCGCGCTTCGTCAAAGGGAGCCAACAGCTTGTCGATGCTCTATCGGAGATTATTTGCAATGGTGGTGGCGGAGTATATGGAAACTCTGAGGTATCCTCGGTGGCCGTATCGGGAGATGAGGTGAAGTATGTGGAGTTGCTTGACGGTCGGCGGTTTGACGCAGATTGGTATATATCTGCGGTGCATCCAGTGGAGATGCTCAGGCTCTTGCCGGAGGGCACATTCAACAAAGCGTATGTGACTCGTCTCAACGAGCTACCGAACTCTTATTCAGCGTTTTCACTTTATATAGACCTTAAGCCGGATGCATTTCCATACATAGATCATACTTGCTACTATGTTAAGGATTATGGAGAAATGTGGCGCCAGGATAAATTTGACATTCACGACTGGCCAAAGATATTCATGTACATGACTCCGCCTGATGAGAACCAGGGAAAGTACGCCGGGAGAATGCTCGTGCACTGCATAATGAGTTACGGGCAAGTCAGAAAATGGGAGGCTACAACGGTAGGAAACCGTGGAGCGGATTATGAACGATGGAAGAAGGAATGTACGGATAAGATTATTGACCGACTTGAGTCGTTATATCCGGGATTCCGCTGTGCAGTGGCCGAGGTTTACTCATCCAGTCCGTTGACCATCAGAGACTATTACCATACAAAAGAGGGATCTATGTTTGGATATGTCAAGGATTGCAACAACATAATGCTGTCTCAACTATCACCGCAGACTAAAGTCCGGAACTTGCTGTTGACGGGACAGAACATACATCTGCACGGTATCTGCGGAGTGTCGCTGACGGCTATTCTGACTGCGGAGACTTTGCTCGGCAGGAACACACTTGTAAAACAAATAAACCATGCCTCGGCAAACACTTGATATATTCATAATAATAATGCTTGCGTACTTATCCCAGAGCGTATCCGCACAGGACAAGCCGTTGCATATATGGAATAAATCCAAATGCAGTGCCGATGTCAGACTTACGCCGTATCTGGCAGAGGGAAAGGGGAATACTGCAGTGATAGTATGTCCGGGCGGCAGCTATTTCTGGCTTGACGTCAAGACTGAAGGCATCGAGGTGGCCAAATGGCTTAATTCCCAAGGAATCTCCGCTTTTGTACTGGAATATCGCGTAGGGACCATAGCTGGATTCATCACGCACAATAGACTTATTAGACGTGGAAATCGTTATCCCGATCCCCTTCAGGATGTGCAACGGAGTATCCAGATTGTTCGTGAACATGCTGAAGAGCTTGGTATTGACCCTAATCAAGTAGGAGTTATGGGATTCTCTGCCGGAGGACATCTTGCCTTAATGTCTGGAATATATTTCGATACGGATGTCCTGACTCAGGTTGGGGTGCGCCCTAAAGTATCATTACGGCCTGATTTCATAGCTCCGATATATCCGGTTGTTACATTTTCGCATCCTTCCGTGCATAAGCGTTCGCGTAGGGGGCTGCTTGGAGAGGGAAGGTCCATCAGCAAGGAATTGAAAGATTCTCTGTCTCTGGAGCGTCATGTACGTGACGATATGCCGCCTACCTATATTATGAACTGTTTGGATGACCCTATAGTAAAATGCAAAAATTCAGAGCTGTTGGACTCGGCAATGACCGCCAAGAATGTGCGGCACAGATATTTACGGTTCAAAACCGGCGGACATGGATTCGGAGCTTCTTCCAATAAGACCTCCGCGGAGGCTAACACTTGGAAAGATGATTTTATAAACTGGCTTAAAGGTATATTGAGATGAAATATTCACATTCCGACATAGAGTTCTGCACAAGCGATGAAATCGAGATTTTTCAGAATGAACGGCTTCAGGAGGCATTGCGCTATCTGTGGGAACATTCGCCGTTCTATCAGCGCATGTTCCGGTCTCACCACATAGACATAAACGAAATAAGAACAATTCAGGATTTACAACTGTTGCCGTTTACCGAGAAGAAGGACCTGCAGTTGTACAACAACGATTTTCTGTGTGTGCCTCAGTACAAGATCATTGATTATATCACGACATCCGGAACTCTGGGTGATCCCGTTACTTTTGGATGCACGGACAGGGATCTTGACCGTCTGGCATACAATGAAAAGAAATCATTTGAATGCGCAGGTGTTCACCCTGGCAATATCGTGCAGCTCATGACAACCATCGACAAACGTTTCATGGCTGGATTGGCTTATTTCTTAGGTATAAGGGAACTTGGCGCAGGCATCATCCGTGTGGGAAATGGAATGCCTGAACTGCAGTGGGACACCATACAGAGAATCAAGCCCGACACAATCATGTGTGTTCCGTCATTCATACTGCGCCTTATTGAATATGCGGAACAGCATGGGATCGATTACCGCAACAGCAGTGTGAAGCGTATAATTGGAATCGGCGAAGGGTTGAGGGAGCAAGATTTCAGCCTGAACTTATTGGGAAGACGAATCAAGGAGAAGTGGAATGTGGAGCTTTACGCCACATATTCGTCTACCGAAATGGGCGCCACCTTCTCAGAATGTTCGTATGGATGCGGCGGCCATGTGCATCCGGAATTAATAATTGTCGAGATTATCGGCGAAGACAATAAGCCGGTGCCTGATGGGGAAGTAGGCGAGGTTGTGGTCACAACCCTCGGAGTTGAAGGGATGCCTTTGCTTCGGTTCCGCACCGGCGATATGAGCAGTAAGATTACCGGGCAATGCAGATGCGGCCGCAATTCCTACCGTCTGACCCCGTTGGTGGGCAGAAAGAACAATATGATAAAACTGAAAGGCACTACCATCTATCCTCCTGCCATAAATGATGTGCTTGACAACACGCCGTATGTGACGAACTATGTGGTCGTGGTGCGCGACAGCTATGCCGGAACCGATGAAGTGGTCGTTAAGGTCGGAATAGCCGGTACACAACCCTTCGATATCATAAAGGACCTGAAGGACAGATTTCGTTCAAAGATTCGTGTGGCTCCCATTGTAGAGGTGCTTTCACCGGATGATATCCAGAAGATTATCAATCCCGGTAGCAACAGAAAGCCCATAAAGTTCATCGATAACCGACAAAAGAATTAATTTATCTTGATTTTATGAGCAAGCTGGTCCTTTGGATATATGATTATTTCAAGAAGAAGCCTTTGATCGCATGGGGTGTTTTTCTCGTTATGACTACACTGTTGGGGGTGTCCGTATCGAGGTTGTCATATAAAGAGGACATATCGGATTTCCTTCCTATGGATGAGAAAAATCGAACGGCTATGTCAATTTATCAGGATATATCCGGAGCCAACCGTATTTATGCAATAGTTTCGGAACGCGACTCGGTCAATGTTGATCCTGACAAACTTGTGGCGGGTGTTGAAACATTTGTTGAGAACGTAGAAAGATTCGATACTACGGGTTATGTGGCAAGCATACTGAAGGAAGTGGATATGGACCGGATGCACAGGATTGCCGATCAAGTGTATGAGAACATTCCTTTCTTCTTGACCGACAGTGACTATGTGCGTATTGACAGCTTGCTCGCACAGCCTGACTATATTGATCGGCAGATGGAAGAAGACAAACAGATGCTGATGTTCCCCACATCGGACGTCATTGTGTCAAACATACAACGTGATCCCTTGAACCTTTTCACTCCCATATTTGAACGTTTGAAGAGGGCAGGCATGTCCATTAATTTTGACACATACGATGGATATATCCTTTCTCCTGACGGAAAGAAAGCCATAGTCATTATTGAATCTTCGTTCGGAGCCCGGGAATCAGAGTATAATGGCCAGCTTGTGGATATGCTTGAAAAATGTGTGGAAAACACAGAACTGAGCGACCCAGATATCGAGATACATCTGATTGGAGGTCCTGTTGTGGCCGTGGCCAACGCCAGCCGAATCAAGAACGACAGCATCCTGACAATAAGTATCGCAGGAACACTTATTCTCCTGTTGCTTGTTTACGTCTTCAGGAATCTAAGAAACATTCTGCTCATCATATCATCGGTAGGCTGGGGTTGGCTTTTCGCCATGGGAGGCATTGCGTTATATTATGATTCTGTATCAATAATAGTTATCGGAATCGCTTCGGTAATTATCGGAATAGCAGTCAATTATCCGTTGCATCTTATAGACCACTTGAAAAACAGTACAAATAGGCGTGGAGCGTTACGCGAGGTTGTTGTGCCTCTTGTGGTCGGCAATGTCACGACTGTCGGAGCATTTCTATGTCTTGTTCCGCTCAATGCACCGGCACTTCATGACCTCGGATTATTCAGCTCGTTGCTGCTGGTGGGCACAATTCTGTTTGTTCTCCTATTTCTGCCGCATATAATTAGAATCCGAAAGGTAGGAGCACAGTCCGAAAAAGATCCACGCCTTATAACGCGTTTGGCCTCCATATCGCTGGAGAAGAGCAGGTGGACTCCATGGATAATAATGATTTTGACAGTAGTGTTTGGATATTTCAGCCTGCGTACCGAATTTGACTCCGACATGCGGAACATCAACTATATGACACCGCAACAACGTGCTGATATGGCTTACTTTTCAAGTCTTGTCAACGAGCGTTCTGACTCGGAAAATATATATGTTGTAAGTTCCGGAGAGTCATGGGAAGATGCGTTGCGGAGGAATGAGTTGATCGACCGTGAAATTGACAGTATTGTCGCAAGTGAGGGAGCCAACCGTCAGAACAATGTTTCATCGTTCTTGATTTCCCAAGAACGGCAACAGGAGGTTTTGTCTAAATGGAATTCTTTCCTGTCGGTATATAAGGACAAATTATCCAATGAATTGTCAGAAGCCGCCCAAAGACACGGTTTCAGCGACCAAGCGTTTTTGCAATTCAGAAAACTACTTGATTCAGAGTATGCTGTCCAGGATTTTGATCATTTCCGGGAATTTATTAATTCCGCTTTTACTGGATGTATAAGTGAGGATGTCAAAATAGGCCGGAAGTCGATTGTGCAAGTCTTGTCTGTTCCTGTCAGATCTATTGATTATGTGAAAGAGAAACTTGATAATTGCAACGATGACCATGGAATAGTTTTCGATGTGAAGAGTATGAACGGATCGATCGCCAATACTTTGTCGGATGATTTCAACTACATAGGTTTTGCCTGTGGATTCATTGTCTTTGTTTTCCTCTGGATATCTTTCGGGCGTATCGAACTTGCGATTGTATCGTTTTTGCCTATGGCGTTCAGCTGGGTGTGGATCCTCGGTGTAATGGGAATCCTGGGCATCAAATTCAACATTGTAAATATCATACTTGCCACTTTTATATTTGGTCAGGGAGATGACTATACCATCTTCATCACAGAAGGGTTGACATATGAGTTTGCGTACCGACGCAGGTTGTTGGCTTCATACAAGGGGAGCATCATAGTTTCAGCGTTGATCATGTTTATAGGTATCGGCACACTGCTTTTGGCTCAGCATCCCGCCATGCGTTCTCTTGGCGCCATTACGGTAGTGGGTATGATATCCGTTGTCCTAATGGCGTATACTCTTCCTCCCATGGTCTTCAACTGGCTTGTAAGGAAATCTGACGGAAGACTGCGTGTGCGGCCCGTGACATTGGGCGCTTTATTGACATTTTTGCTACATAAACGTAAGAAGGGGAATACGCCGGAAAATGCACGTGATTTGTTGTCCGTTGTACATGATCGCTACATATACAAAGGCTATGATGTGGAAAAGAAGGCAGCAAGGTCATTGAAGTCAGTATCAAAGCATATAAAGGAATTTGAGGAGATTGGTGCTCATAAATCTCTGACCGTAATTGATCATGCAGGTCAAGGTGAAGTGGCCTTGCTTCTCACGTTGATGTATCCTGACTGCTCTATATATTGTTACTTGGGAAATCCGGATTCTGCAGCTTTACTGAAAGGAGCCGCTCATGACTTAGTCAGAAACCTCACAGTAATTTATGCTGAGGATGAACCAACCTCGGGAGCCGAGGAACAAAATATCGTCTATATACATAAAAATTTTGAAAGCATTACAAACGGGACTATAGAGACCCCGGAACACTTATTATTGAAAATAGAACTCTGAACAACATGAATAAACTTGCCGTTATTTCGCTGATATTCATATTAAGCGTGGATGCTATTATCGCCGATACCAGCACGTCTCCAATGGTCAATCCTGATAACTCAGTGTCGTTCAAATTATTTCTTAAAGATATTGATGAAGTTGAAATAAAAGGTTCGATAGCTCAACCGAGGTCTTTGATTGATCTGGGGTTTGGGTCCATAACTCGTACGCCCACTTTAGAAATGGATGAGAATGACGGAGTTTTTACATTTACCTCCAAACCTCTCCGGTCGGAATTCTATACTTATTATTTCCAACTGGATGATGAGGAGGATATGAGGATGTTGGATCCGGATAATCCGAATCATGTGCGAGACGTAGCCGATACCTTGAATTATTTTATAATTCCCGGTGGAATAGGGGATTACTATATGGATAAGGATGTACCGCACGGACAACTCATCAAAGTGTGGTATCCTTCGTCTATAAAGGATATGAAGAAGCGTCGCATGTCCGTCTATCTTCCTTCAGGATATTCGGAAAATCATGATGGGCGTTTTCCGGTTCTGTATTTGTTGCATGGCTCCGGAGGTGATGAAGAGGCATGGACAGGATGCGGAAGAGCCGTGCAGATACTTGACAATATGATAGCCGAAGGGAAATGTAAGCCAATGATTGTGGTAATGCCTAACGGAAATGCTGATTTGGCAGCTGCTCCGGGGGAAGATCCAAGAAATCCGTACGTTAAACCGTCTTCAAAGAATTTTAGCTCGATGTCAGGAGTGATTGAAGATGCTTTTGTCAGGGAGGTGGTATCTTATGTCGATGACAATTATAGAACGATAACCAACAAGGAGAATCGCGCAATAGCGGGCGTTTCGTTAGGTGGACTGCACACTATGTTTATCTCAATGAACAACCCTGACATGTTCGATTACGTAGGCTTGTTTTCAGCACAGACCACAAATGCATTGAACAGCAAGAAAATTGGAGGCATAACGAAATTGCTTGACGCATTCCAAGGAATAAAAAATGAGATAAGATCTCTGCGTAACGGCAACGACAGCGGAAATTCTGTAGCGGCATTTATCTATGAAAACGAAGATCAAAAAATGGCAGTGCAATTTTCTAATCCTCCTAAACTATACTATATTGCTTTTGGTAGCGACGACTTCGTTAAGAAACTTAATCTTGATTTGCGCAACAAACTTGAGGACAATGGCTATAAGTATGTTTTTAGAGAAACCGATGGGGGACACACGTGGGAGAATTGGCGTAAGTATCTTCTTGACTTCCTTCCGCGTCTGTTCCGTCCTTAAACCTTAATTTCTTAATATTCATGCATTTCTGAAAATTAAGGTCCAAAAAGAGGAAAATAAAAAGAGTCAAGCCATTAGCTTGACTCATATAGTTGCCTTGGAAAGACTCGAACTCTCACAAACGGAACCAGAATCCGGTGTGCTACCATTACACCACAAGGCATTTTTTGTCATTCATTAGGATCTCTATCCTTAAGACAATGCAAAATTACTGCTTTTTTCTGAACTGGCAAAATATTACTGTAAAAAAATCAATATAATTTTTGCTATGAAAGTATAATCTGCATAAAATCAGAGTGTAGTAGCTTCATCGCGAAGTTACGCTTTGAGATAACGGCAGGGAGTGGTATTTCTAACATAATACAGCAGGATTTATTTCTATTTAACATAATAGCGATTATGTGTATATTTGCTTATCCGTTAAGTTGGCCACACTCATAGCTAATTACATAAGTTCATGTTTAAGAAACTGCGTTGTCGGCGTGTTTACAGATATTATGTCTTCAGGTGTTCCCGCAGCTATAATCTGGCCGCCGTCGCGACCGCCTCCTGGGCCGAGATCAATTATGTAATCCGCGCTTTTAATCACATCGAGATTATGCTCTATAACAACCATGGTGTTGCCTTTGTCCACAAGCTTATTGATTACTTTAAGGAGTATCCGTATGTCTTCAAAATGCAATCCTGTCGTAGGTTCATCAAGAATAAACATTGTCTTGCCTGTATCCCGTTTCGCCAATTCAGTAGCAAGTTTAACCCGTTGGTTTTCGCCTCCGCTTAATGTACTGCTTGGTTGTCCGAGTTTAAGATATCCAAGACCGATGTCCTGAAGGACTTTGATTTTCTTGATTATATTCGGAACATTCTCGAAAAACTCTACTGCCTGATTAACTGTCATTTCCAATACATCTGCAATGGACTTCCCCTTATATCGGACTTCCAGAGTCTCTCTATTATATCGCTTGCCATGACATTCCTCGCACGGAACCAGAACATCCGGAAGGAAATTCATCTCTATTGTTCTGTAACCGTTGCCTTTACAAGTTTCACAACGTCCGCCCGAAACATTGAAAGAAAACCGTCCGGGCTTATAGCCTCGGATCTTAGAATCAGGCAATTCAACGAACAATTTACGGATGTCGGCGAAAACACCTGTATAAGTCGCGGGATTAGAACGTGGAGAGCGTCCAAGCGGCGATTGGTCTACTGTGACTATTTTGTCAATGTTTTCTATACCCTTAATGTCTTTATAAGGAAGAGGTTCTTGCAGTGAGCGGTAAAACATCTTGCTTATTATAGGTTGCAGAGTGCCGTTAATCAAAGAAGATTTACCGCTGCCGCTCACTCCAGTTACGCAAACGAACATTCCTAAAGGCAGTGTAAGGTTTACATCTTTCAGATTATGTCCGCTCGCCCCTTTGATTTCCAGAAATTTGCCGTTTCCGGATCTTCTTATGGCAGGTATCTCAATTTTCTTGTCCCCATTAAGATAATCGGAGGTGAGTGTGTGTGATTCAAGCATCTTGGCAGGAGTCCCTTGATATACGACTTCCCCA
Source organism: uncultured Bacteroidales bacterium (assembly GCA_900554845.1). Taxonomy (GTDB): domain Bacteria; phylum Bacteroidota; class Bacteroidia; order Bacteroidales; family Muribaculaceae; genus Lepagella. The sequence goes on from USIY01000006.1 coordinate 21,218, forward strand.
CCATGACGGCCGGCACCGGGACCTATGTCAACAATATAATCCGCTTCCGTCATAATGTCCCGGTCATGTTCCACCACAATTATTGAATTACCGTTGTCACGAAGATTCTTGAGGCTATTGATTAGCCTTATATTATCGCGTTGGTGCAGACCGATCGAAGGTTCATCAAGGATATAAAGGACATTGACGAGTTGCGATCCTATTTGCGTGGCCAGTCTGATTCGTTGGCTTTCTCCTCCGCTAAGACTGGAACTGCTGCGATTCAACGATATATACTCCAATCCCACATCAAGCAAGAATTTCAGACGGCTCCGAATCTCTTTTAGAATTTCTTCAGCTACAAGACGTTTTTTCTGATCGAGACGATCCTCAAGACCTTGCGTCCATTCATAAAGTTCGCCGATATCCATTCTTGCGATTTCAGCAATATTCTTGCCGTCAATGAAAAAATGCAGTGCAATCTGGTTCAACCTGTCGCCATGGCATTCAGGACAAACGGCTTTGCTGAAAAACTGCCCGCTCCATTTATTGGCCTCTATGCCGGCGTCTTCATCCCGTTGCATCTCAATGTACTTTATCAATCCTTCGTAAGAAGGAGCTCTCCCGAGTCCTGTTTCGTTTTGAATGTCAAGACGGGCGTCAGTCCCATTCATTATATCGTCCATCACCTCCTGTGGGAGATCCTTGATTGGAGTTTTTATAGACACATCATGCAACTTGCAGATAGCGTCTATCTGCCAAAATATCATAGAGTTTTTATGTCGTCCCAACGGCGCGATTCCACCGTCATAAATAGATTTGGACTGATCGGGGATCACCTTTTCGTTATCTATGAGATTAACCTCCCCTATTCCTTTGCATCTCGGACATGATCCCTGCGGAGAATTAAAGGAAAAGCTATGTGGAGCCGGCTCAGGATATGACAAACCTGTTTCGGGATCCATAAGTTGCATGCTGAAATGACGCAATTCCTTGGATTCCATATCCATGACCATCATCATCTTGTCGCCTTGCTTCAAAGCGGTTTCAACGGAATCTCGCAGCCTTTGTGTATCCTCTTTATTTACGCGCATTCTGTCCACTACCAATTCCACAGTATGGTTCTGATAACGGTTCAGTTTCATTCCAACTGCAAGTTCTTTAAGTTCACCGTCAACCCGAACATAGAGGTAACCTTTTTTTCTAAGATTCTCAAACAATTCCTTGTAATGGCCTTTGCGGTTTTTAACCAAAGGAGTGAGCACATATATTTTACGACCGTCATATTCATCAGCAATCATATCGATAATGCGGTCTTTCGTATATTTGACCATCGGTTTACCGGTGATGTAGCTGCGCGCCTCCCCCATTCTTGCGAAAAGCAAACGGAAAAAATCATATATTTCTGTAGTTGTGCCAACAGTGGAACGAGGATTTTTGTTGACAGTTTTCTGCTCAATACTGATCACAGGACTAAGACCAGAAATTTTATCCACATCAGGACGTTCCATTCCACCCAGCATATTGCGCGCGTAAGATGAAAAAGTTTCGATGTATCGTCTTTGTCCTTCAGCAAAGATGGTGTCGAAAGCAAGTGATGACTTCCCGCTTCCACTTAAGCCGGTTATCACGGTCAATGTGTTATGAGGAATGCTGACATCTATATTTTTAAGATTATGTACGCGGGCGCCGTATACATCAACGCTTTCCGCAGCCATAGGAATCTGTTTGTTCATATCAATATCTATAATTACAGTAATATAACAATAAATGTGCCAAAATTAATATTGATTCATAGAAACTGTTCTCTTAAATAATAGACTGCCCAATAATATTAGTATTTATAGACAATAATAGGTATAAATGAGCATGGGTTCTTTGGTACTCATGATTCATGACCAACGCATACTCAATTGTGAGTAATTAGGTCATATATTTTTGATCATAATGAAATTTTAGATTAATTTTGTAAGTAGCTAATAGAAATTAATGAACATGAAAACGAAGTTATTATTTAGGTGTTTTCTTCCTGGAGAGAAGGAGCCATTGCCACATAGTGACTGAACGACAGGGAGAAAACAACAAAAAAGAACGAGTTTTCATGTTAAGTTCCATCAGCTACATATAATCATTAATTTTTATTAGCTACTTAATATTAAGTGACTTTAACAATCTATCATTGAAAAGACACTTAGGGAAAACAATATACCCAGAATTAGGTTTTTAAGGTATGAATACCGACCAAGCAACAAATATTAGTGAAGAAAGTTGCAAGACAATCAGGACATTGTCACAACTTAAACCCGGGGAGAAAGGAATAATAATCAAAATTCATGGCCACGGTGCATTCCGCAAACGCGTCATGGAAATGGGATTTGTGCGTGGGCGTGAAGTAACGATGATTCTTAACGCTCCGTTGCAGGATCCAATCAAATTTTCATTGATGGGTTATGAGATTTCCCTTCGCAGAGCGGAAGCGGAACTGATCGAAATATGTTCCACTGGAGAATGGGATGAAGATGAGAATATAAAAAAAGCTGGCCGACAGAGTAATTCGGGCGACGATTCAAACAATACACGCCGAGACAAAATTATAAACATCGCTTTGATTGGAAATCCCAATTGTGGAAAAACGTCGATTTTTAATTTTGTAAGCGGCGCACATGAGCATGTGGGCAATTATGCCGGCGTGACGGTAGGTGCCAAAGAGGGAACTATGAATTATAAAGGCTACCGGTTTAATGTAGTTGATCTTCCCGGGACCTATTCCCAATCCGCATATTCTCCAGAGGAATTGTACGTGATGCGATATCTTCGGGAAGAAACTCCTGATGTCATCGTCAATGTGGTGGTAGCGTCGAATCTTGAACGGAACATGTATCTCACCACTGAACTGATCGACATGAATCGTTCAATGGTGATATGCCTCAATATGTTCGACGAACTGAAACGCAGTAATGCGAATTTGGATTACGACGCTTTGGGCAAGATGCTCGGTGTTCCTATAGTACCGACAATCGCATCTACCGGCTGGGGTATCGACAAACTTCTTGATACCATCATCGAGATTTATGAGATGAAAAACCAAGATGTGCGTCATATACATGTCCGGCTAAGTCCACCTATTGAAGCTGCCGTAAAGGAATTGAATGATTCTTTTAAAAAGGATTCCTCAATATCCCAACACTTCTCCCCTCGTTTCCTTGCCATTAAATTCCTGGAAGGAGATCCGGAAGTGGAATCTCAACTTCATGACAATCCAAATTACGACAAATGGGTGGAGATACGAAGAAATGTGGAGAATACCGTCCATAAAGATATGAACGAGGATCTCGCAGAAGCTATTTCGGCAGATAAATATGGTTTTATTCAGGGCGCCTTACGCGAGACTCTTGTAGGAAACACGGCACAAGAAGAAAAGACCACAAAAATCATAGATTCCTTTGTAACCAACAAACTGTTTGGATTCCCCATCTTCCTGCTTGTCATGTGGCTCACGTTCTGGGCGACTTTTGAAATAGGATCATATCCTATGGAATGGATAGAATCGTTGGTAAGCTGGATCTCGGGAATTGTGGGCAGATTCATGCAGGAGGGTCCTCTTAAAGATATGCTTCTCGATGGTATTATCGGTGGAGTCGGAGGTGTCATTGTTTTCCTTCCGAATATTCTGATTCTCTATTTCTTCATATCCTTCATGGAGGATTCAGGCTATATGGCACGTGTGGCGTTCATAATGGACAAACTCATGCACAAAATGGGACTGCACGGCAAATCGTTCATTCCGTTGATCATGGGCTTCGGATGCAATGTTCCTGCAATTATGTCCACAAGGATAATTGAAAGCAGATCAAGCAGACTGATTACGATATTGATAAATCCGTTTATGAGTTGCTCGGCGCGTATTCCGATCTATGTGCTGCTTGTCGGGGCTTTCTTCCCCAGTCACGGAGCATGGATTTTCACGGGTCTCTATCTTTTGGGAATAATTGTTGCTGTCCTTACCGCGAAAATGTTGCGCAAATTCTGGTTCAAGGAAGATGAAACCCCTTTCGTTATGGAACTTCCTCCATATCGAATGCCTACTGCTAAAGCGACATTAAGGAATATGTGGGCCAAAGCGGAGCAATATCTAAAAAAAATGGGAGGCCTGATCTTAATAGCTTCAATTATAATCTGGGCGCTCTCTTACTTTCCTCGTTACTCCGCCGATCAAATTCCGGGAGCTTTCATTACGGAAGTAACAGCAGACATTCCTGAAGGGACTTTACAAACTATGAATCAGTCACAGATTGACGATATGGTATTGAATGAATATCAGCAGGGTCATTCAATTCTTGGATATATCGGAAAGGGTATAGAACCTGTGATGAGACCTCTGGATCAGAGCTGGAAAGCCTGCGTGTCATTATTGGCCGGAGTAGCTGCCAAAGAGGTGGTCGTGTCTACTCTTGGAGTGCTTTATGTAGGGGATGATGACGCCGACGCTCTCAGTACCAGATTACGGACTCCATCCGGGCTGACTGGCCAGATGCCGTTCTCTCAAGCCTCCGCATTGGCGTTCATGGTGTTCGTCCTGTTGTATTTCCCCTGCAT
>USIY01000007.1 GCA_900554845.1 uncultured Bacteroidales bacterium
GTGTGGATCCCGAATCCTGGTTTCTGTCCACGCCGGGGGGCAGAATATAATTCACAGGCTCACGACTTGCGTTCTCCTCAATGTTCACAACTGTTTGTGAAAGTTCTCCTTCGGCCGGAGAGTCATTTCGCGAGTTAAGATTGAATTTATAATCACGCCATTCTCCGCGTACAAGCTCCAATGTGGCGAAACGCAAATGCGTCACCTCTCTGAAACCGGTCATGAACATTCGGATAAACCGAATCGTGGCAAAATCATTGATGCCGCCCACCACTTTATCAGGCTGTGTCAAAGGTATCTTGAACTGGTACCATACCGAACGTTTGTTACCCGCCACTGTAGGCACCTCCTGCTCTATCTTATCGGTGATGTAATTGCGTCCCACGACAAGATCCTCCGGACGAAGAGACACCTTGTACTGGAAATAACGTTCATATTCATTAAGGGTATTGTCCTGATTGATGTCCTCGACATCAGGGACGGCCCGCGATGACTGATACTGGGGATTATCGGACTGTTCCGGGCTGAGTGAGTTTCCTTCCACTCCGTTATAATGCTTGTAACGTCCCAGTAGACTTGTGCGATGCTCATCGTAATAGTTTGAACGATAGAAATGATAATTGTCACCGGCAGGGTCGCTGAACGGTGAAAATGGATCATCCTGCATCTCCGCGACTACTGAAGCTCCAAGACGGTTGCGCAACTTATCAAGATATTCCTTGTATGAAGGGAAAGAGAACTCCATATCGTTCGGCAGGCCGTCCAGTCCCACATCTTGGAGCAGACGGGCGTCGGCCGCATTCTCAAAGGCATAAGTCAGCGAGTTCTGACGGGATACGCGACCCCATGCAGTTTCGGTCAACCATTGGTCGTCGCCGTCAACAGGAATACCGTTCTCGTAGCTTTTCATACCGTCCTTGAGTATGTCCTCGCTTATCTCTCCCAGATTGAAATACAAATCTCCTCCGTCGGTATTGGGATTGTCCGGATCCAGGAAAGGGTCCATCAACCAGAACTGAATGTATTCCACATTGGACGCGTCAAAGTTGGGGTTGTCGATTTTACGCATCATGCCTCCCCATCTCTTTTCCGGATTCAGAAGACGTCCCCGGTCATCGATATTGTCGGCGTCGAGATTGTATGGACCGCGTTCGGTGGGATAAAAAGACATGTTGAGTGTCTGGATCCAGTTGGCCTCTCCGTACTGCAACTCCCGGTTCGGGAAAAGTTCCGTCATCTTGATCTCGCGGACATAAGGGTTAGCCATCTGCTCGGGATCGTTCTTCAGATAACCGGGCAACGTACTGGAATTACGCTGTGTCCATGTACGGTCAATATAATACCAGGACAATAGCGCACGGTTCTTGCCATAATCCACGTTGTTGCTCAGCGACGCTTCGGGGAACAGGGCGTCCGCTCCGGCATCATAGGGAGTGGAGGCAAGGAACCATGCATATGGGCTCCGGAGGTCTATCGCGGTCTGTGTATCCTCAAAATCATCGATATAGCTGGATCCCTTGTCAGAACCTGTCTTTTGCTTTGCCGGAATAAGTTGGGCAAACTCAGCGTTGATATTGAACTGCGACGGTGCGGTGGAATTGACGGTAGGAATCTTGTTGATCAAATTGGTCAGCCACATGAACTGCTTATTGTACGAGAAGTTCACGCCCCACATCGTGTTGTTGATTACTTCCTCCCCCATATTCACCTTCTCAGTCAGAGACTTCTCGCCGAAATGCATCACAGTGGCTCCCACTGTAAGATCCTTGTTGAATCTATATTGCGCGTCAAGCCCCAGCAATGTCTTTCTCTGCATGGAAAAGAGAGACTGGTTTTCCAATGAAACACTTACATTCGTACCTGAGTCAATGATGCTTTGATTGGTGATGGTGACGATACCCATGGAATAATCCACGGTGTAATCTGAATTTTCAGTAAGCACGACTCCACCCGCGGTCACCACCACTGAGCCCCGGGGCACATTCATGGCGTTAAGGCGTATCGTGGCTCCGCCCGACGACTGATACTCACCTACGAGGGAGAATTTATTCTTGTCGGCGAACTGGCGCGCCACTATCAGAGTGGAGTCATAAAGCTCATTGTAGCAGTACTGGCTCGCAATTGCCTCATTCCCTATCTTGGAGGCAAGGTGTCTGCCGAATGGCTCCGCCACCGGAAATATTATGCGGCCGGACGATGACTGGACCGTGTATCCCTCTATATAGTCAAAAAATCCGTCTGGATTTGATTCCTGGTTAGAGTCGATGCGGTCAAGATTCATCACCTGAAGCAACGGCTGGTTGGAAATCGGGGGCACCGGCAGGAAATTTATCTCCGTACCTGTCGTGTCACTCAGGAACTTTACCTGCATCTTGAAATTTTTGCTCTGCAATTGGTAAGCTCCGAGGGAATAGACATTTTTCATCATCAGCTTCCACATGGGAAGTTGAGGCGAAACAGTGGTGCTTCTCAGCATCTTGAGATAAAGCGATTCGGAAGTAGTGGTGACATCGCTGCTGAACTCACCGACCTGAAACACCTGCCCGTTATAAGTATATTCATATGCCACGGCAAGGACTTCGTCGGTGTTGAGCGCCGACTTCAACGATATATACCCCAGATCGGAATTGAGAGTATACTCGGAAGTAGACAAAAGACGAGCGGACTCCACTTTTTCATAATCGCGGCCTCCGGTGATGCCATATGCCTCCAGAGGAGCGAGGGCCTGCGTCACGGTATTGATATTGCGGGCCCCGGGATAATCTCTCTTTATTATGTCCAGAAGGTCATTGGATCGGTTGCTGGGATTGGCAAAAGACATGTTCGGCGTCCAGTAATCGTTGGCCAGACGTGTGTTCTCCCCCAGATCCATAAAACCAACGAAATTTCGGCTTTGCTGATAATTGGAGTTTTTGTTGGTGATCCAGACTTCTATGCGTGTGATCTTGACACCCGACGCGACGTGCGGCAGACGCGCGGCGAATTTGTCGTAATTGTCGTAGAAATACTGGGCCAGAAAAAAATGGCGGTTGGCGTCATAGTTGTCGACCTTAATATCAAACTTGGTGCTCTGCACTCCTCCTGTGGTGGTTATTGTCTTGGATTCCGAATTCTGCTGCGACACAAGGCCTGTAAGGGTCAGCTTGCCGAACTGAAACTTGCCTTTGACACCGAACAGCGATGTACCTCCCCGTATGAGGCTTGATCCCGTTGTCATGCTTATGTTGCCGACTTCGAGATTCTTGATTATCTCATCCTCCTTGCCTTCATACGCGAGCTTCAGGTTCTTTGAATCGAAATCGAAGGTGGCGTCCGTATTGTAAGTCATGTTGAACTTCATCTTGTCGCCTACACTTGCGTTGATGGTGGCCTGTATCTTCGAGTCGAAATCAAAATACGTCTTCCTCCTGTTGCGTTTGGTCAACGCCGGATTATCGGTCTTGTTGCTCTTCACGCCCAACGACAATTGTATCGACCCCTGCGTCTGCAGACGCACGCCGCCGGGACCAAAGATCTTCTCCAACGGCCCAAGGCTGAAGTTCATGTCGAATATGTTGAACGGCTCCTTGTCCTTCTTCTCGAAAGTCTCCGAATTGCGAGAGTTAAAATAGGAGAACATATCGCGCCGCATCATCATATTGTCATACTCCTCCGCCGACATCATATAGGGCGTGACGATCTCTCGGTCGCCTACCAGAGTCTTGAACACATACATCCCTTCCGCAGGATCGTACACGACCTCGGTCTTTATGTTGCTTGGATTACGGAGATCCGCCGGATACTCCGGATTGTTATAGTCTTCGTAACCACGGGGCACAGTCGGCTGCACACGTGCCGGAAGCTCTACGCTATCCGCAGGTGTAAATTCCGGGCTACCGCCTATCGGATAGTTTTCGGGAGGCGGTGGCGGCGGCTTAAGTTCACTTTTGTAGTACTGCGGCCATGCGATAATGCCAAAAGGCAGCGCCGTTATCAGCACCACCATCAGTATCATCAACTTATTCTTACTGCCAGCCTGTTTCCTCAAAGCATTTTAAACGCCTGCCTTATGGCATCTTCCGTAGAAACCGACGGCGTATCGGAGAAGATCTTTCCCAACACTTTCTGACTCTGTTGCTGGGTATAGCCCAAAGCCACAAGCGCATCCAAAGCATCCTGATACGTTTCACCCGCAGGCGTACTTGTAATTAACGCCCCTGACATACCCTTTATTTTATCTTTCAGATCCACGATAATGCGTTGGGCCGTCTTCCCTCCGATTCCCTTTACTGCCTTAAGTTGCGCGTCATTACCCGCCGCAATGGCGCCTTCGAGCTGCTTGGCGGTCATGGACGACAGTATCAGACGGGCCGTATTCGGTCCTACTCCGCTTACGCTTATCAAAAGCAGGAACAATTCCCGGCTTTCTTTATCAAGAAATCCATACAACACATGGGCGTCTTCGCGAATGGCCTCGTACAAGTAAAGTTTTACATCCTGTTTCGCCGCCGCGATATGGGGATAATCAATCAATGTGATATTCACTCCATAGCCCAGTCCGTTATTATCTATCACCGCATATGCGGGCGTCACCTCGGCAGGTCGTCCGATTATATACTCCAACATGATTATAAATTCTTTTGATAAAACAACAAATCCATGCGACGGACCCCGATCTCTATCCAATTCTTCAAGACTCCTCTAAAATCAAATCTCGCAGTCTCGAACAGTTTCCTGCTGGACTGATTGCCGTCCACGACTTTAGCTGCGACTGTCCTTAAATTCAGAATATCACGGGCATATCGCTCCATTGCGTCAAGCATCTCGGAAGCATATCCCTGCATTCTGAAACACGGCCGGACGTAGATTCCCACCCAAGCCGTGCGGTCATGGGCAGATATGTCATAAAGATCCACCAATCCTACCACATCATCACTCCAATTGCCTGTTCTTGCTTTCTTTTGCGCTATAAACCTTATCTGTCCGGCTCGGAAGGGATCGGGGTCATAATTAAGAGCATATTCCTTGATGTTCCTCAATGAAAACGGCGCCATCATGCCATTGAAAATCCACTGGGTGGAATCTGTCTCCATTTCCCATACGGCATATGCGTCTTCCGGTTCCAACGCACGAATAAACACTCTCTCCGGTCCGTTATAATCCATTTTAACCTTCGTTATGAAAAGTGTCCCTGAAGGGCATCCTGTTCAAAATGGAACGTCCTAAAGTCAACTCATCGGTGTATTCAAGTTCATTGCCTATGCTCAGGCCTCGGGCAAGCATAGTGATCTTCACTGGATACCCTTCCAGTTTCCTGTATATATAGAAATTCGTGGTATCGCCCTCCATTGTAGGACTAAGCGCCAGGATGACCTCTTTGACCTCCCCTTTCGCCACCCGCTCCACCAGACTCTGAATCTCGATGTCGGACGGCGATATCCCGTCGAGCGGCGATATCAGCCCTCCCAGAACATGATAGAGCCCCCGATGTTCATGAGTGGCCTCAATGGTGATCACATCCTTGACATTCTCCACCACACATAGCGTTGTGCGGTCGCGTCGGGCATCGCTGCAAATGCCGCACACACCCTGATCGCTGATATTATGGCATTCCGGACAGTAATGTATGTTCCGCCGCATCTCTATGATGGATGTGCCGAGAGCTTCGGCCGTCTCCGGATCACGACGCAACAAATGCAACGCCAAGCGCAACGCCGTCTTTTCCCCTATCCCGGGAAGCTTCGATAACTCGGCAACCGCATTGTCCAGTAATATTGAGTTATATGTAGTAAGCAATGTTCCTGATAATTATATTGCATAGAAGTCGAGTTATAATCAATCATATTAAGGTTAGAGTGATCCGCCAATGCTTGACATAACCCAGGACACATTCAACCTTAAGATTAATTATGAACCGATTCTTAAACGCAATGTATGGTAAAGTTGTTATATAAACAAAAACTTAAAAAGGTACAATTATGAACACAGATGAATTGAAGAAGAGTGCGGAGGAAGCCAAACAGGCCGCCACAGATTTCGTAAAGAGTCCACAAGTGCAGGAGGCTATCTCTAAAGGCAAGGACGTATTGGAAAAAGGGAAAAATGCAGCCACGGAGTTTGTCCACAGTCCCAAAGTTCAGGATGCCATTAAAAAAGGCAAAGATTCGTTAGAGGATGCTGTCGACAAACTTAAAGGAATGTTCTGAGCAATCTTCCATTAAAGGACTGCAGCACCAAAGATCATTGATATCTCGCATATATCGCTATGCCAAGCTTCTTGGCTTTGGCGATATCTTCGGGATTCTTCGGATCAACTCCATATTTGGAAAGGTCAGGCACGACAACCTTTGTTCCAGGTTTTATTCTATCGGGATGACCTAAGATTTTTTCATTTTCCTTATAGATATAGGGCCACAGATGGTAATTGCCATAGTGGTCCTTTGCCATTGTGGTGAGATAGCGCGTTTTAGTGATCGTATCATACTTACGCTGATCCGACGGCTGGGTGGGAACAGATGGTCCGGCTTGATCTTCGCCTGCCGCATCTGCAGTATCCCGCGCGTTCTTTACTGATATCGTGTCCGACAAATAAGAGGCGGCGGTATCCGCCGTTAAGGGTTTGGTTGGCGCAGGAACCGGCATGACATTCGACACCGGTGTGTCGCAATCAGGCTGATTTATATTTAAAATCAATATAATGCCCCATACCAAAAGACCACAAAAAGCAGCAGCTCCGAATCCCGTGAAAAAACCGGGCCAAAAACGGCTCTTTCCAGAAGACGGTTCATTCTCTTCCAGAATTTCCTCTTCTTCGGGCTCTTTAGAAATTTCCGACAGTTGCAAGTTCTCGTCATTCTCCGGATATAAGGCATTATCATTCGCCGGCATATTATCAGGATCACAGGATTGCTCCAATAATTCTGATTCATCAAACTCCCTGACTGAACTATTTATGTCAGAACCAGCGGCAACATCATAATCATGTTCCTCCGCCGATACGCTCACATCATTTGAAGCACCGGGTTCATCGCGTTCCTCCTCGACATGAAGTCCTTCCCGTTTATTTTCCTCATCAGAAAGATCCTGACGGTCCGTTAGTTCTTGCTTGTCGGATTCCTGCGACTGAGAATCAAACTCAGCGGCCATTTCATCCGTAAGTTCAAGTGTCTGGAACATTTGGAAAGGGGCGTTGACTGTAGCGGCAAGTTCCTTGCACGGCAAGAAAACCACTTTATTATGTTCCGGGATGAGCACTTCCTCTCCCGTATTGACATTCACGCTTTTTCGAGCCTCGACAACTATTGTCTTGAATGCACCTATGCCCGGGACCTTTACTGTATCGCCCCTCTCAAGTTCAGACACAATGATATCGAAGAGTTCGCGAAGAAAACTCTCTACCTGTTCTTTGCTGTCGCCTGAACGTACCGACAACAATGCTGTCAATGCGGACATCGTTATCTTATCATTCATATTGTCCTGACTTGCCTTATTCATTTGTGTCGTTTTTCTTATTCCTGACTCTATTTTTAAGAGCCGCCGAAGGCCGGAACACCATCTGCAATTTTGGAGGAATCAATATTTTTTTACCGGTAGACGGGTGCATCGCCACACGCTCATCCCGTTTCTTGGGCTCAAACGTACCGAACTGAGGAACGGCAACACTGTTCCCCTCGGCAACCCTCTCCCCTAAAACCATGCCGAGTTCCTCACACAATGCTCCGATTTCCTGCGGTTCTCTGCCGAGTCGCGCGGCAAGCTCCATTGTCAATGTCTTTGCATCCATTTGAAATAAATCTTACAATACAAAATTAATTCATTCCTCCGAAATACACAAATCAAAAAAGCGGGTCTCATTTATTGATGAAACCCGCTTTTTTGAAATATTTAATATTTTGCGAAATACTGCAATACCTTATTTCAATTTCAGCACCTGGCCGGTCTGAATCTTATCACCGCTTTTGAGATTATTCAGACGGCGCAATGTAGTCGCGGCCATGCCGTAAGAACGCGCTATCGACGACAGTGTGTCTCCACGTTTCACAGTATAAACGCTGCGGTTGTCGGTAGCAGCCTTGTAACTGTTCGCATTGCTGGCCATATTGTCATGCCGCGGCTCGTAATTACGCGCCTTGGTATAAGTTTTCTTACTGAAAGTGTAAGTGTCCGTATGGGTGCAATGATTGTTAAAGTCAAATATTGCCGAAGGATTGATGGCATAACCCATAAAGCGAGTCTCAAAATGCAGATGTGGGCCGGTGCTGCGTCCTGTGTTGCCTCCCAATGCTATCGGCTGGCCGGCTTTAACCACCTGTTCGGGTTTCACCAATGCGCGGTTCAAATGACCGTAAATGGTTTCAAGACCGTTGGGATGACGAAGAATCACATAATTTCCGTATCCGCGTGCCTCATAGTTGGTGAGACGCACTTTGCCGTCGAAAGCAGCGTAGATCGTGTCATTCATTCGTATGCCGAGATCTATACCTTTATGCATACGGCCGAATTTGGCACGATATCCGTAATTTGACGTAACCTGGCCCTTGCAAGGCATATGGTATCCGGTCACATCGATTACCTGACTGCTTGGAACATCCTTTTCCTGGAATGGATTGACACGCTTGGAATTCCAGCCTTCTGTATAGATGTCAAGCTCCGGCTCGATATCATCTATCAGATCAATGAATGTGTTTTGTTCAATCAGCTTGATCTGGTCGCTGCTCTTGTTCTGAGACGCCAGAAGCTGCTTGTGTGCCTGTGAGTGGGGATTGCGTGACGTGATTTTCTGCGCCTGCATGCCGAAGGCCGCTAACGCCATCATCAATGTTCCACTTAATATTGTTTTAAAATGTATCATATTCCGGTTAGTTCTTCATCGGCATTACAGCTCTTCGGGACCGTAAACGAATGCCAGGTTTGCCGGTTTGTAATCGAACAACTCCTCGGGCTTGAAAAAACGAGCCACCTCTATCTTGGCATTCTCTACCGAATCGGATGCATGTATAATATTGAGCGAACCGCTCATGCTTAAATCTCCTCTGATTGTTCCCGGCTCTGCCTTGCGGCCATTCGTAACACCGGTCATGGTGCGGAACACACTGACTACATCCACTCCCTGAAGGCACATCACTACTACAGGACATGCCGTCATCGCCTTTACGATATCCGGGAAAAAGGGTTTGTCCACCAAGTGTGCGTAGTGTTCGCGAAGAAGAGGCTCGTCGAGCTGCATCATCTTCATGCCACAAATGATAAGTCCGCGCTTCTCTATACGACCTATTACCTCTCCTATCAGATTGCGCTCGACACATCCGGGCTTCAATATCACTAACGTACGCTCCATGATTATAAACAAATTTTAAGATTTCCGTTTTACTTTGTCTCAAAGTTAATCAAAATCAGATGGTTTTGCCAATTATTTTATGTTATTTTTTATAAACGAATTACTAAAATAAGTGTATATTTACACTCAACTCCCCAAATTATAATGGGTTACAAAAGAATTATGTTTTACAACACATTTTTGAACATTCTGCACAATCCATAATATTTGTGCAAAAATTGCTCCCTACGCAATGTGAAAATATGTTAATTCAATATAATCTTCCCATTATCACCAATTTTAATGAGACACCATCCTTAACATCATCTTTCCGATCACTCCCGGCTTGCACGATTTCTTTAAGAATATGCCTATTCGAGGATGAACTTTTATTGATATGTAGTTGTAGAAAATATAAAATAAAAGGTTGTGCGCACCACGAACGTCCGTTTTGCGTATGCCGAATAAATCGATTCCACTATGAACATTCTTGCATTTTGCAACGCTGCCAAAGAAACATTACAAAATGCCCACACAGAAGTGATGCCCAAACTTGATCTGGGTTCTGAAGTAGGCGAACAAAGCACTTACGCCATTGCAAGGCTTTTGATGGACTTTTCACACTGGATCGTAAAGACTCTTCATCTTTCATCCAGCAACAATACGTTTGTATTGATTTATGCGATAGTGGTGTTTCTTGTTGCATTTGCAATAGGATGGCTTGTGAAATCAGCGCTTGTACTCCTACTGAGGCATATACATTTCAAAGCGCCGCAGTCACTTTATAATCTTTTGGTAAAGAATCACTTTTTCATAAAGTTCAGCCGAATCATCCCTCCGTTGGTGTTTCTGATTCTGATTCAGTTCACACTGTACACGCATGCCACCATGGCATCATGGTTGACGCGTCTGTCATGGGTCTATGTCACATACGCATTCACTTATGCCATTTGCGTCCTTGCTGACAGCATCTGGACTCATCTTGACTCACGCGACAATACCAAACGGTTGCCATTGAAAGGCATTGTGCAGATCATAAAGATTCTGATGTGGATAGTGGCCACTATTATTATGACGGCCGTACTTATCAACAAATCGCCAGGCACCTTGCTTGCCGGACTTGGAGCGTTTGCCGCCGTGCTAATGCTGATTTTCAAAGATTCCATTCTCGGACTCGTGGCAGGAGTGCAGCTTGCGCAGAACGATTCTCTTCATGTAGGAGACTGGATCGCCGTTCCCAACAGCAATGCGAACGGTACGGTATCGGAAGTATCCTTGACCGCAGTAAAGATCATAAACTGGGACCTTACAGTCACTACGGTAGCTCCTTACAGTTTGATAACCAACGGCTTTACCAATTACCTCAACATGCAGCAGTCAAACACACGCAGAATCCAGCGGTCATACATGATCGATGCAGACAGCATTGTGGAGACCACCGATGAAATGCTGCAGGAATTCCGCGACATCCCATTGATGAAAAACTGGATAGATGCCAAAATCCGGCAACGCGAAGCCGGCAAAACCGAGGATGTCAACAACAGCGAAGGGTTGGCCGACGGAACCATCGACACCAACCTTGGAATGTTCCGCGCTTACATCTATATGTGGCTGATGCAGAATCCTAATATTTCGCACGACAGCACTTGCTTTGTCACCACTCTTGCACAGACCGCATCGGGAGTGCCCTTGCAGATTTACTGTTTCACCTCCACTTCCTCGTGGATCCCCTACGAAGGCATAATGGCATCGGTATTCGAGCATCTTGCCGTCATGATGTACCGTTTCCATCTATATGTATTCGAGAATGCCTCCGGCAGAGACACACTAATCGACGGATACATGAGCGCAGGCAAGAATCCTCAGTTCGTTCAGGGAATGCCTTATCCGTTCTACTGGCATTCAGGCACACCTATGAATCCGGCTGTGCAACCTCTTCAGATTTATCCTCCTTATGCTAAAGTCACCCAAGATAACACTATGAACCAGCCGGTCGCACCTTCACAACCGGCCGCGCCTTCAGCGTGATATCGTATTGACCGCCACGCGAAGTACGGTAAGTTTCTGCAAAAGTGACGGCACCTGTGCCAAAGGAAGCATATTGGCGCCGTCGCTTTTGGCCTCGGAGGGATTCTGATGGGTCTCCATGAAAATTCCGTCGCATCCGGCCGCTATGGCGGAGCGGGCTATAGTTTCGATCAACTCCGGTTTGCCTCCCGTAACGCCGTCTGCCTTGTTGGGTTGCTGCAAGGAATGCGTGATGTCCATTATCACAGGACATTGACACGTACGCTTCATAACCGGTATGCCACGCATATCAACAACAAGATCACCATATCCGAAAAACGTGCCACGGTCCGTGACTGCGACAGAGCTGTTGCCGGACTCACGTACTTTCTCCACGGCATAATGCATGGATTCGGGAGCCAAAAACTGTCCTTTCTTTATATTTATATATTTCCCTGTTTTTGCGGCGGCAATCAAAAGATCCGTCTGACGGCACAAAAAAGCCGGAATCTGAAGAATGTCCACATATTCCGCAGCCATCGAAGCCTCTTCCGCCGAATGGATGTCTGTCACAACCGGTATTTGAAATGATTCACGCACCTTACGCAGAATTTTCAGAGCCTTTTCATCCCCTATGCCTTGAAATGAATCAAGACGGCTCCGGTTGGCCTTCCTGTAACTTCCCTTGAACACATACGGTATGTCAAGACCGGATGTATATTCACACATCTTCTCCGCTATATCCATAGCCATGTCCTCTCCTTCGATCACACATGGCCCCGCCAGCAGAAAGAAATTGTCCGACGCGCTGTTCATCAGGTAACTTCCTATGTCCTCCTTAATCATTGCAAAATTCTTTATTGTTCAAAATATGAAATGCCGACACTGCATACAATGCCGCTGTCTCGGTACGAAGACGCGACAATCCAAAGGTAACGGGCTTGTAACCGGATTGTATCGCCGCCGTCACTTCCTCAGGGCTAAAATCGCCTTCTGGTCCGATCAATACCGTCATGTCAGAGCCCGGATTAAACACCTGTCCGAAATCGTGCCGCTCCACTGTCTGAGCACAATATCCGAACACCTTACAAGCTGAGGTTCCTGCGGTTTCAGATAAAAAATCCCTTATGTCCAACGGCCCGCGCAATATGGGCAACGTGGCCTTCAATGACTGCATCATAGCCGAAACCATTATCCGTTTCAACCGGTCGGGTTTCATCACTTTCCTTTCAGACCGCGCGCATCGAAGCAACACTATTTCATCAACCCCCATCTCAACGGCTTTTTCCACCAGCCATTCCATCCGGTCGGCGTTTTTCGTAGGAGCGACCGCCAAAGTGACCCTGCCTCGCCAAGTCTTTGCTTCGGAATGGCGTTCAAGGATATCCAAAGCCACTCCCCGGGGATTCGCGTCGATGATTTCGCACTTATACACAGTGCCCTTACCGTCTACAGTCTCTATTTCCTCTCCGTCTCGGGCGCGTAACACTCGGACGCAGTGTACGGACTCATCAGCCGGCAACTGACCCGTCGACTCTATATCTGGAGAATAAAACCTTATCATCAATAACCCGGGTTAAGTTCATCGGCCAGTTCTTCTGTTCTCTCTTCGGCCGAAGGTATAGGTTCCTTCTTTTTTGTATTGTCTTTGAACAATATCCAGAACAAGATACCGACTATCAGAGCGTAGGCCGCGAATATCAGCCAGGACTCATGCCATCCATGCAACTGCTGGGCGAGCGAGAGGTCCGGTGCGTTCACAAGTTTGTTAACAACGAAAGTACCGGCGATAAATGTACCTAATGAAGCTCCGATACCATTTGTCATAAGCATAAACAGCCCTTGTGCCGCGCTTCTCTGCGCAGGATCGGTCCGGCTGTCAACATATAAGCCTCCGGAAACATTGAAAAAATCGAATGCCACGCCGTAAACCACACAGGATAACAACAACCACACCACTCCCGGGAAATTTGTATCACCTATCCCGAAAAATCCAAATCGGAAAACCCATGCGAACATTGCGATGAGCATCACGCCTTTAATGCCGAATTTCTTAAGACAATACGGGATCATAAGTATGCATAGAGCCTCCGCGCACTGAGATATCGAAATTAGGAAAGTCGGATTACGCGCCCACCAGCCATCCATGAAGCCATGCGCGAACTGCGGCAACTGATCGTTGTTGAAGAAATTTATGAATGAGGATCCGTAACTGTTGGTGATCTGTAAAGAGACTCCGAGCAACATCGAGAAAATAAAGAATATGGCCATATCTTTATATTTGAACAGTCGGAACGCCTTCAGGCCCAAAGCCTCCCCGAGTGATTTAGCCTCTCCTTTGTTAACCGGACAATCAGGAAGTGTGAAACAGTATGCGCATAATATAAGGCTGATTATTCCTGATGTGTAAAACTGTGCGGCAGTGAATTGAATGGCCATTCCACCTATCGAAACGAAATTCACGAGCAATTCCGCGAATATGAAGCCGACAGTACCGAATACTCGTATCACCGGGAAATGATCCACAGTGCTGAGACGGTTTTGGGAAAGCACATTGAAAGCCACTGAATTGCTCAATCCTATAGTCGGCATAAAAAACGCCACGGATAATGTATAGGTGGTGAATATCAGTCCGAAACTCAATGTGCCTGCGGTCTCCAACTGGTTGTTGGCGATAAATCCGGTGACTATCATCATTACTCCGGCCATAAAATGGCACAATGCCAAGGTTCTCTGCGCAGGAATCCATCTGTCGGCGACCATACCCATCAACGCAGGCATAATTATGGACACAAGTCCCTGCACGGTGTAAAACCAGAATACATAATTTCCAAGACCGTTCGATCCCAGAAACATACCCATGGATATCAGATAAGCGCCCCAGACGGCGAATTCCATAAAATTCATCACCGCCAGCCGCGTTTTGATTTTAGCTACTATAGTCATTGAAATCTATTTTGGGGTTCAAGTAGCAAAATTACGAAATTTTGGAAATAAACCCAAAACTCTCTAAATTCTTAAAAACCGGAGACTCCCCCTATTTTTGCAATGATTCCGCGTAATCAAGCAATGCCTGACGCGAGAATATCTCCAAGGTCTGTTCGGATACGGGCGACACAATTCTTTTTTCAATCATCTCTTTCAATTGTTCTGCGTCCTCGCTTTCCTCATTACATTCAAGGCCCTGTATCAAAATGCGTTTGCAATCGCGGTCCGTCAATACAGTCACCACTGAGGCTAATTTCCCTATCAATCCAACCGCCATGTTCCCTATGGCATTCTCGGCACGCTGACAACGATAACTTAAAATATTGAGATAATTGATGGTGCAGATATGACTGGAATTCAGCAATGTCACATACTGAGCTTTACTGAAACTCATTGTTCCGCATTCGTCCAATGCCTTTACGGTATGGCTGTAATGAGTGTCCAATCCAAACAGTCGATCCAGTCCAATCACTTTGCCGGGTCCATATTCCGCGGCAAGTTTAACCTTACCATCCCACAATATGTATATAGACTGTATGCGGCCTGAAAGTACGCAATGTAGCGTTTCACATTCCTCTCCTCGGGGAACTATAATTGATCCGACATCATGAGTGCTGAATTCCAAATGGGTTTTCCCCAGAAACGCCGACATCTCTTCAGGGTTTATGCCTTTAAAGATGGGCAACATCATGAGTTTTTCATACATTGTCATAATATCGTCTGCTTTTGTCCGGACTTCCGGAATTACATATCGGCCGAATCGTCAGCCTCATTAATATAACAATTCCAAAAGGAAAAGGATGCACAATATTGATTGTGCATCCTACTGTAGCGGGACCGAGAATTGAACTCGGGACCTCCGGGTTATGAATCCGACGCTCTAACCAACTGAGCTATCCCGCCGTTTGCGAGTGCAAAGTTATACAAAATTTACAAATAGACCAAAATAATCGCGAATTTTTTTCTAAATTTGCAAACGGTTTCACGATTGAACCGCATTTATAATACCTTCAAAATATTGAAATTCAATCATATCATATCAATAATAGCTGCGTCGATTTTTTTCACCGCATGCAATACAGGGATCGAAAGCACTAAAAAAATCACCCCGACGCGTGCCGACCGGCAACTTCTTCAGCCGGCCGCGGAGGATTCTTTTATCGACACCATCACCCCGACCCCTCTGAAATCATGGAGGCCCGGCAAAAAATTCATGATCACTGATTCCAAGGCTTCATTGCTCTATGAAGTTCAGGACGCTCACGGACGCCGTTCGCACGGCGACTCGCTTGCTCGGTATATCGTAAGCTTTGATTGCGTTGAATCGCAGTCTTCCCCCGCCGGCGGGAGTATCGGCGTGGTTCGTTTCCATCATGACTCTACGGGACTGGTATTAAAATATCCATCACGAAGAGATTTCAATAAAATGGGATCGATGACATGGAGCGACATGCCTATGATGATTGACCTTGATATGGTCGAAAAATTCAAACGGCTTCTGCAGAACCGGAAATTATGGACCGGGACTGCCCTTTGGTATGATGAAAACGGGAATCTCATACGCGGCGCAAAATTCATACCTGTGACCGTTCTGGACATTTCTCCCGGCAATACGGCTTTCCCGTTAACAGTGACTTTCTCGGACGGCAACCGGACGGCCATGATCCCCATGAACATGCCCGATGGCAAAGGATCGCATGGCTCAAGAAGCTTTGCTTCATTGTTTTCACTGACCGACCCGAAAGAACGATATCCGGAAATTCTTCCCGAAATATGGGAACTCATTTGTGTCGGAAAGGTCACTCCCGGAATGACCAAAGAAGAAGTCAAACTCTCGATAGGCAACCCCAAAGAAGTGGATCATGGCCACAACTGGGACTCGCTGGTTGATTATTGGAAATACGCCGACGGAACTTATCTGCTTTTTGTGGATGATAAACTTATTGACAACAGAAAATAGCAATGGCCGACATAATCATCGAAGAAAACAAGGATATAACATCGCTTACCACTTTCAAAGTCCCCGCAAAAGCCCGCTATTATGCGGAATACAAGAGCGCGGACGAGTTATTGCGCATATCCAGAACCGATGTATTTATTAACAATGAAGTCCTTAATCTGGGCGGAGGAAGCAATCTTCTGTTCATTCATGACTTCGACGGGCTTGTGCTCCATTCCAGGATTGACGGGATTCTCCGCTATGAGAAGAATCCGGAGACAGTATATGCAATCGCCGGAGCCGGGGTGTGCTGGGACACGTTCGTGGACTGGTGCCTGAACCATGGTCTTGGCGGAGTGGAGAACATGGCCGGCATTCCCGGCACTGTCGGAGCATCGGCCGTACAGAATGTAGGAGCTTACGGTGCCGAGGCCAAAGATGTCATTTACAGTGTGGAGTGTTTTGACACATTGACACGCAAAACGCGCCGCTTCACCAATGAAGAATGTCATTTCGGATATAGGGAATCTTTCTTCAAGCACGAGGGCAAAGAGAGATATATCGTATTGAAAGTATGTTTCAAAATGAATCCCTCCGACATTGCCGCCAATCTGAATTACGGGCCTCTGCGTGATTTGAAACAACGGCTCGGACACAATCCTACGATTTGGGAAGTGGCGCAAGAAATCAGAGTGATTCGAAAAAACAAACTTCCTGATCCCTCCGAGATCGGGAGCGCCGGAAGCTTCTTCAAAAATCCTGTTATCGGAAGGTATCATTATGAAAGTCTATGCCGCCAGGTGGGTGAAGAGATTTCAGCTCATGAGATTGATGAACACCACATGAAATTATCCGCGGCATGGCTTATTGATCACGCCGGCATGAAGGGTTTCCGCATCGGAGGGGCGCAAGTATGGGACAAGCAGCCCTTGGTAATCGCCAATATGGGCAATGCCACTGCCAAAGATATAGCGTCTGTGGCGGAAGCGGTCAGATCGGCAGTGCGCAAAAAATACTACATCAACCTTAAGCCGGAGGCCAATTATATAGACACTTCACTGAGTATAACCGTTTTAGGCAGCGGCACTTCCAAAGGCGTCCCGGAAGTCGGGTGCGAATGTGCTGTCTGCACATCCACAGATCCACATGACAAACGCACAAGAGCTTCGTTGTTGGTACAGACTCATGGCATGAAAATTCTTATCGACGCCGGTCCTGATTTCCGACAACAGGCATTGTACAACAAGATCATGGACCTCGACGCTGTCCTGATTACCCATATACATTTCGACCATATCGGAGGCATAGAGGATCTGAGGCCTTTTTGTGCCTACGGCGACCTTCCCTTGTATGTAAGGAAAGATGTGGACTCTTCTTTGCGCGAACGTCTCGCCTACTGCTTCAACACCCACCCTTATCCAGGGGTGCCGAAATTCGATATGAGGATTATAGACAACTATCCTTTCTATATCGACGGACTTAAAATAATTCCCATCGAAGTGCTGCATGGCAGCAAACCGATTTACGGATACCGTATTGGAGATTTCGCATATATCACCGATGCAAAACACATCTCCGAAATAGAGAAAGAAAAATTATACGGTCTGCGTCTTTTGATTGTCAACGCCCTGCGCGACCAAGATCATTTCGCTCATTTTACAATAAAGGAAGCCTTGGAACTTGTGAATGAAGTAAAACCCGAGAAAGTTTATTTCACACATATGAACCATGACGCCGGCAAACATAATGACCTGGACAACAGACTTCCTGACAACGTCCACCCCGCATACGACGGATTGCAAATCCATCTGGACTAAAATTTTTTGATATTTTTTTGACACGAAATTTGGCAATCTCGGAAATTATGCCTAATTTTGCATCGTCAAAAGGGACAACGTCGCTATGACAGACTAAAGGAGACCACTTAACAATCTCCATCATTCGGTCGATTAGTGTAGCGGTTAGCACGCCACCCTCTCACGGTGGAGACCCGGGTTCGAGTCCCGGATCGACTACAAAATGCCTCCCCCCAATTCGGGGGGGGTATTTTGTTGCACATAATTTCGACCTCTCATCCCGCGTCAATTTAAATTTATGTAAAATTAAATTGCTTCATGAAGAATTCTCAGCCGTCTTTTTCTGTCAAAATAATTGTTCCTCGTTTTAACTTCTTAAATTAAAACAAATTAAATTAAAACAAAATGCCACTTTCTTACAATTTGCACATCTATTCATCGTCTATTGGCTTTGCACTTGTCTTATCAAAAATATTTTTATAACTTTGCAACCGTAAAAATGGTATTTGACGCCTTAGATTTAATTACTGATGCCAATCATAAAAGATTGCATATTTAATTCTGGACCATTCATATGATGTTGTCTAAACTGATAAACTGGTATTTTTC
The DNA here is from genome assembly GCA_900554845.1 of uncultured Bacteroidales bacterium. GTDB lineage: Bacteria > Bacteroidota > Bacteroidia > Bacteroidales > Muribaculaceae > Lepagella. The sequence continues at coordinate 18,635 of USIY01000007.1, forward strand.
GAAACGTACGTTGCCTCTATGGTGCATATTCATCATGGACTGCGTGATCGTTCTCTTTTCCGATCTGGTGGTTTATGCCTTGATGAACGGGGTCAACTACACCGCCCAGCATTTCGGACATGTATTATGGGCCAGTCTTTTCTATCTCATATTCTACATAATTGGCTTCCGCATTTTCCACACATATAGCGGTGTCATCAGATATTCATCATTTGTCGACCTTCAGCGTGTTGGATTTGCAATGATGTCCGGCCTTGCGATGATTGCGTTCATGAAATATGTATGCAATTCCGATGCATGGTTGTATCCGTTCCGCATGCGCGATTTGATGGTGTCCGCCTTGATGGCCACCGTGATAATGTGGGCGATGCGCGTTGTGGTGAAGGTGATGTACGACACCACGTTCCGCATATTCCGTTCCACCCCAGTGTTCATTTACGGCACAAAAGACGGTGGTGTAGGTCTTGCCAAGAGCATCCGCAGCAACACCATGAAGGAGTACGATCTGGCAGGTTTCATTTCCGACGGTCAGGACATGCCGGGCCATCTGCTGATGGGCGTACGTGTGTACGCCAATGGAATAAACATAGCCCAGACTATGCTTGAAAAGGGAGCTCATACTCTGTTGGTTTCACCCCGCAAAAACGATGTGATCAGCAATAATCAGGAAATGGTTGATTCTCTGACCCGCGCTGGCATAAAAATCATGATGATGCCGCGGGCTCAGGAGTGGGACGGCAAGACAAGTCTGGACCATAACCAACTGAAGGAGGTCGACATTGTGGATCTCCTCCCCCGCGACAAAATAGAAATAGACCTTGCGGCGGTAGGCAAGCTCCTGAAAGGCAAAAGCATAATGATCACGGGCGCCGCCGGAAGCATCGGCAGCGAAATGGTAAGACAGATTGCTGCCTTCAGCCCCGGCAACCTCATTCTTATAGATCAGGCAGAGACTCCGTTGCATGATATAAGGTTGATGATGAAGAACCGTTGGCCAGACATCACCGCCGAAACCATCGTGAGCGATATCGCGATGAAATTCCGTATGGAGGAAATCTTCGAAAAATATCGTCCAGACTATGTGTTCCACGCGGCTGCATACAAACATGTGCCCATGATGGAGGACAATCCCGGTGAAAGCATCCGCAACAATGTCGAAGGCACACGCATCATCGCCGATCTGGCGGTCAAATACGGCACTAAGAAGTTCGTTATGGTGTCTACCGACAAAGCCGTGAATCCCACCAACGTGATGGGATGCTCCAAACGCATTTGCGAAATTTATGTCCAAAGCCTTGACAAAGCCATCAAGGATAAAAAGATAGATGGCGTAACGCAATTCGTCACGACACGCTTCGGTAATGTTTTGGGATCCAACGGATCTGTCATACCGTCATTCAAAGAACAGATAAGGAAAGGCGGCCCCGTCACTGTCACACACAAGGACATAATACGATATTTCATGCTGATACCCGAGGCTTGCAAACTCGTGCTTGAAGCGGGCACCATGGGCAATGGAGGTGAAATATTCGTATTCGACATGGGCAAGCCGGTCAAAATTGTCGACCTTGCGCAACGTATGATCGATCTTTCTGGTGCGAAGGATGTCAAAATAGAATTCATCGGTCTGCGTGACGGTGAGAAACTATACGAAGAAGTGCTCAACGAAGAAGAGACCACAAAACCGACATTCCATCCTAAAATCAAGATCGCGAGCGTACGCGAATATAATTATGAGGATGTTTGCACAGATATCGACAAACTCTATGAATCAAGTCTTGAAGACGACGACATGACAATCGTCCGGCATATGAAGGAGATTGTTCCGGAGTTCGTCTCCAAACATTCCGTCTACGAAGTCCTTGACAAAAAGCCGGATAACCAGACATAATAAATGCAATATAAATCCCGATCAATCATGATCCTGATTGATCGGGATAACAGTTAAAACAAAAGCTTCGGACTCTCAAAGTTCTGAAGCTTTCAATTTTTCTGCGTTCTCTGCTACAATAAGTTTGTCGATACACTCCTGTATATCCCCTCCGACGAACCCCTGCAGATTATAGATGGTATAATTTATCCGATGGTCGGTTACTCGACCCTGAGGATAATTGTAAGTTCTGATCTTTGCGGAACGGTCGCCGGTGCTGACCATCGTTTTGCGCCGGGATGCTATATCGTCAAGATATTTCTGATGCTCCCTGTCGTAGATGAACGTCCGCAGACGCGCCAAAGCGCGTTCCTTGTTCTTGGGCTGGTCACGGGTTTCAGTACATTCTATCAAGATTTCCTCGACTTTGCCTGTATTGGGATTCTTCCAATTGTACCGCAATCGTACTCCGGATTCCACTTTGTTAACATTCTGACCGCCTGCCCCTCCGGAACGGAACGTATCCCACTTTATCTCTCCCTCGTGGATTTCCACCTCGAATTCCTGGGCCTCCGGCAATACGGCAACCGTGGCGGCGGATGTATGCACCCTTCCCTGGGTTTCGGTCACAGGAACACGCTGAACTCGATGCACGCCCGATTCATATTTCATAATTCCGTAAACTCCTGTGCCGGAGAGACTAAACACTATTTCTTTATATCCTCCCGCGGCTCCTTCGGAAACGGAACTTACCGCAAGCTGCCAACCTTTGCTTTCCGCGAATTTCTGATACATGCGGAAAAGATCACCCGCAAAAAGAGCCGCCTCATCACCTCCTGTGCCTCCGCGAATCTCCACCACGGCATTCTTCGCATCATCGGGGTCAGCGGGAATAAGAAGAAGCTTTATCTCCTCTTCAAGCTTTGGAATGTCGTTCTGCGCCAGATCCATCTCCTCTCTGGCCAGCTGACGGATCTCCTCGTCGTCCTCTTCACCGAGAAGTTTCTTTGACTCCGCGATCGTATCCAACGCCGAGGCATACTGTTGCTTCACCTTAAGTATCTGTTCAAGATCATGGTATTCCTTGGTCAGTTTTACATATCGAGGCTGATCGGCTATGACGGATGGATCGGTGATGAGCGTTGACACCTCCTCAAAACGAGATTCCAGACCCTCAAGGCGGTCCAATAAACTGTTGTTTGGCATCGTCCTTATGTTTTTAATGGAGAATTTATCTAATTATATCTGCAAAATTACAAAATAAAGTTCAAAAACTTGGTGGATTGAGGAAATAGAATTAACTTTGCAGTCGCAAAACGAAGTACGGGACACACCCGACAGGCAGTTTGCACTAACCAAATCAATAAACCGGCAAGTTTATGGCAACAAAGATCAGATTACAGCGTCATGGCCGCAAAGGCTACGCTTATTATCCCATTGTAGTCGCCGATAGCAGGGCACCACGTGATGGTAGATTTATTGAGAGGATAGGTTCATATAATCCGAACACTAATCCTGCTACAATAAGTTTAGACTTCGACCGTGCTTTGTATTGGGTAGAACAGGGTGCACAGCCCACAGACACAGTGCGCTCGCTCCTTTCCAAGGAGGGCGTGATGCTCATGAAGCATCTCCGTGGAGGTGTGAAAAAAGGTGCTTTCGACGAAGCGGAGGCTCAGAAACGTTTCGACGCGTGGAAAGCAGCCCACGACAAAGAAGTGGCCAACTTCAACGCCAAGAAGGCTGCCAAGGCAGCAGAAGAGGCTAAGGCCCGTCTCGACGCCGAGGTTGAGAAAAATCGTCTGAAAGGCGAGGCTGTAGCTAAAAAGCGTGCTGAGAAACTCGCAGCCGAAGAAGCAGCCGCAAAGGCAGCGCATGAGGCTGAGAATGCAGCTGAAGCTCCTGCCGACGCACCCGCTGAGTAATTGGCGAGACGCAACACCAACAAAAATCACGACTCCGACCGAGCCGTGATTTTTTATTTCAAATATTCTTTGGCGCATGCCAATGACTCAGGCTTACCGATATCCAGCAGTCTTAGACATAAATTGAAATGCCGTTTTATGGCAATCCCTTCCGGTGCGGACAACAAATAATCCATAATCGGGAATTTATCCGCTCCTATGCGCACTCCATACTCTGAAATATCGGCAAGAGCCTTTGGGCTTATGACATAAATTCCGCTGAAAGCGTCCTGCACCATGTCTTCCGCATTCTCAATGTCTGCCGGCCTGTACTCACCTGTCTTCAGATTATGCCATCCTCTTAGAAAGCCATCCGAATCGAACAGCAGCCTCCTCGAGGAGTTCCTGTCGCTTGTCAATAATGTGATGTCAGCGCCCGAAGCATTATGCGCCATTATCAACTCTCCAAGGTCCTGGTTGCTCAGAATATCAACGTTGTGAACCAGAACCGGTCCGTTGTCCTCTGACAACAGGCCGTATGCCTTACGGAGTGCTCCCCCTGTATCCAGCAATCGATCCGTTTCGTCGCTGATCCGCACATCGATTCCCCAGTCCCGACTTGCCAGAAAAACTTTGATTTGGTCTGAAAAATGGTGAACGTTAACCACTATATGTTCAAAACCTTCGTCTCTTAATTTCAAAATCAAGCGTTCGAGAACCGGCACACCCTCAACAGGCACCAATGCCTTTGGATGCGACAAGGTCCATGGTTTAAGACGCGTGCCCAAACCTGCCGCCATTATCATCGCCTTCATTTATTGAATGATTTCGTAATGTTTTGTTCCCTATGAATCAATTCCACGACAATGCCGGGATATCTCGACGCAATGTCGTGCGCAAATCTGTCGGCGCAATACACCGACCGATGTCTTCCACCCGTACATCCGAATCCCACCTGCAGATCCGAAAAGCCACGCCGTATGTATGTATCGATGGAAGGAACAACCATATTCTCGGCCATGTCTATAAACTTCCGCACCTCCCCTTTTTCTTCAAGAAAAACCCTCACGGGTCTGTCGAGTCCAGTCAAAGGCTTGAACTCATCATATCTGCCTGGATTATGCATACCGCGGCAGTCGAACATGAACCCTCCGCCGTTTCCTGTAAGATCCTCCGGATATCCTCGCTTGTATGAAAAACTGTAGACCTTCACCACAAGTCCTTCATGCTTCTCCGGCGCAGGAGAATGAGTTACCGCATATTCACATACCCTTTGGAGCTCAGGATATTCAATCATGAATTCTTTACGATAAAGATTGTCAAGATTGGCCAGAGCCGGACTTATGCTTTCTATAAAATGGGAGCGTTTCTGGACAAGTCCCCTGAATCCATACGCACCCAATACCTGCAGTGTCCTGAACAAGGCCATCACAGGCACGGCGTCTTTAATGAAATGAGCCTGCGTGCCTGTGGCCTCCGAATATTTCTTTGCGTAAATGTCAACGAGCTCATTGCGGACATCCTCAGGGATCATGGCTTTGGCCTGCCACAAAAAAGACACAATGTCATATACCGTAGGTCCAAAACGGCCTCCTTGAAAATCAATCAGATACGGACACTCTTCATATATCATGACATTACGGCTCTGGCAGTCGCGCATCATAAAAGAACGGGGGCCCGAACTCGCGCTGTCCAACATATCGGCCAAACGCTCCAAATCATCCTGAAGCAGATCCTCGTCAAAAGGTATGCCGCAAGGCTTGAGATACTCATATTTAAAATAATTCAAGTCCCATAACACTTGACGGCGCGAGAAAGGCCTGTACCCCACGAAGTGTCCCCATGCGGATTCTGGAACAGTATGAAGCTTCACAAGCTCATCTATGGTCTTAAGCGCCAACTCATACCATTTATCAGTGCCGAGACAAGCGAATAGAGATGTGTCGCCAAGATCTTGCTGGATATAATGCATCCCGTCTTCTGAAACTGCATAGACTTCCGGAACCGCCACTCCATATGCGCCGAAAGTACCGGCCAGTTTCACGAACGCATCGCAGTCCGTCAACGAATCTCCCACAGTGCCAATGCACGTTCCCCTGCTCGACGAAAGCCGGAAATACCTTCTGTCGCCTCCCGACGCTCCGAGCACATTCACCGATTCTACACTGCTGCCGAAATATCCGGAATATAAGTCCGAAAGTATCTTAATATCATCCATATTTAGTTAAAAGCGGCACCCGTTCGGGGCATCTGATTGTTTTCTTTAAACGGTTTGAGACTGCAAAGTTAATCCAAATTGACAATATCAAAAAAAATTTGTAAATTTGCAATCTCAAAAGAGGATCGGATAAGACAAACAAAACCCTATAAAATTAGACAGATATTATGGCTAAAATCGAAGATTACAACTTCAAGGGCAAGAAGGCGCTTGTACGCGTTGACTTCAACGTGCCCTTGGACGAAAATGGCAAAATCACCGACGATACCCGTATCCGCGGTGCACTTCCCACACTGAAGAAGATTCTTAACGACGGAGGATCTCTGATTCTGATGTCGCACATGGGCAAACCCAAAGGTAAAGTCAACCCCAAGCTGAGCCTGTCGCAGATTCAGGATGCCGTTGCCAAGGCACTCGGTGTTCCGGTGAAGTTCGCGCCTGATTGCGCCAAAGCGGAGGAAGCCGCCAAGGAACTCAAACCG
>USIY01000008.1 GCA_900554845.1 uncultured Bacteroidales bacterium
AGAAAGCTCTCCGGCAGATGCCCTCATATTGGTCAAGTAGTTCGAAAATCAGCATAACTTTATGTGTAGTGGGATACCTATAAAGTTACTGAATTTCAGTGACTTGACCAAATTTTTGGTGTTAAATTTTCATGCTAAACATCATATTTTTAACGGATTAAACACTTGGCTCCTCGGAGCCGTTAACAAACTCTCAAAAAATAACCGAAGTATTGTATTTTCACGAATCGCTTTATTGTTATTTCATCAGGATTGGTTATTTTTGCAAAATATAAATTGAAAATCTTCTAAAACCATGAATACAATTAAGATTTGGAATGACAATCCGTCGGACAAACAATTGAAGGACATCGCCGCCATACTCCACAACGGACTGACGGCCATTATCCCTACCGACACTATGTATGCGTTGGTTTGCGACGCAACCAATATGAAGGCCATTGAGCGAATCTGCAAACTTAAGGGAATAAATCCCGAAAAAACAAATCTTTCAATCCTATGTTCCGATATCTCCATGGCCTCTGAATACGCCCGTATAGACAACAACGGATTCAGGATTCTTAAAGAGGAGACCCCCGGTCCGATAACTCTTCTGTTCAAAACCGTCTCAAGCCTCCCGCGCGCTTTCAAGAACAGAAAGATCGTGGGAATTCGAATTCCGGACAACAATACGGCCCGAAAAATTGTGGAACATCTCGGCCGACCCTTGCTTTCTACCACTATTCAATACGAAGACGAGGATTATGCGGTTAATCCTGACCTAATTGCGGAAACTTACGACAATAAAATAGATCTGATGGTGGATGCAGGACAAGGTGGCAGCGTACAGTCCAGAATAATAGACTGCACGGGCAACGAACCTGTTATAATCAGAGATTAGAAATGAATGTTTACTGCAGTGAATCCACTATGTACACGCCCATTATGCCCACAACCATCAGCACTGCAAAAACAAACGCCCAGAGATCCAGAAGTTTCGACATATTGGGGATACGTGCCATGAATACGGCCATCAAATGAAAGAACGCCATCATGAATGCAAAGAATATTGGTATGTATTCCCACCATTCAGGATTCATGAACGATATCAGCACCAACACCACAACCACAAGCAACATGGCGCAGACGGCCAACGGCTTAGATTCTCTCAACTTGCTCATTTCATTCTATAATAATAGAGGTTGTAACTTTAGAGTGTGTTGAGTTTTAAATCAAATTAAGATTGAGAGGATTTTTTGAGATGATTTCGCAAGTTTATGAGGGAGCAATTGCCACATTGCGACTGAAGAAACTTGGCGAAATCAGCCAAAAAAGACCTCAAGATTAATTTGAAGTTTTACTTCTCACACCCTTTATTGTTAAAACGGTTTAAAACTCAACACACTCTTAATTATCCGGATCCCTATCTGTGTACTTTGAAAGCATAGATATCGCCGTTGTCGGCCAATGCCAAAACAATATAGTATCCCGACGACATGCCGGTAAGGTCGAAATTCATGACATTGGTTCCTTTGAATTTCAATTCCCGGGTCATTTCTCCCGACACAGAATATATGCGCATCAATTTCGCCTCTACGGGCAACTGTATCGTATAAGCGCCCGCGCCATGATATTTCAATATAGGTTTGTCCGGAATCAATATTCTCTCGTAAGCCGCCGCACGTGCCCGGTCTTCCTCATCTATCTGCCGGATGAAATCCTCATAAAACTGAAAGGGAACCTCCTCTATCTTCTCGTCGGCCAAAACATCGTCGAGATTGTAATCACGGTATTGCTCCGGATGATAAAGATCGAACTCCACCGCCGTGGGCATTACAATCCATGAGTTTCGTCGGTCCAGCTCCTCCAGTGACTCTCGCGCTTCATCTGTAAGGCGTCGATATTCCGCTGACCCATATGGATTTTCCAGAACGTTCGTGAAATAATCCGGTATATGTTCCCACGCCCATTTTGCCGACTCAGGAATCCTGCTGTCATAACGAATCAGTTCGATTTCTCTTGCAAAACGTTCAAACTGGTCACGCGCGGCATCCTTTACATCGCCGCGGTCAAACTTCTTGGATCGACTGTAGGCCAATACAGGGTATGCCTTGCTGTCGGCGGCGATCATCACATAGGCGCCCCGGGGACTGTTGTACACATAGAATGGCGTGAACAACCGATTGGTGGTGAGTTCCCGGCCGTTGTATATCAATTTAGGCGCAGGCGTCGATTCGCCGTACATGGTGTTGAAAAAAGTCTGCGCCATGCGTGAGGCCATCTTTTGCGACACGGACTCAGCTCGCGTCACCGCAGCACATACAGCAGTGAGGCATATCGCAATTATGATTCTCATTCCCATTCTCATATCTTTATAACGGCGACAAGCAGTGAAATTTTATTAAATTATTGCATTTTCTTGAATATTTCACCCCGAATTATTAATAATGTGCAAGTTTTTAGTTAAATTTGCAGTCTAAAGACATAGAAATTCACCCCAATACAGAAAAAGGTAAATAAAACAGACTCATGAAAAAGAGTGCACTTCAGAGAGTACGAGCTGAATATCAGCCGAAGTTGCCCAATACCCTTAAGGGGGGCGCCGTCAAGCTCAAATTCGGAGAGCCGACGGAATCCGTAGCCAATCAGGCCGAGATCAAGGAACTTTTCCCCCATACATACGGCTTGCCCGTTGTTGAATTTGAACATGATGACAATCCCGCGCGTGTCGAAGAGCCTTTCAATGTAGGCATCATTCTGTCGGGAGGCCAGGCCCCCGGCGGACACAACGTGGTGAGCGGTATATTCGACGGCCTCAAGGCCCTCAACAAAGAGAATCGTCTTTACGGATTCCTGATGGGCCCTGCCGGTTTCATCAATCATCAGTACATGGAGCTGACCGCCGGAATCATCAAGGATTACCGTAACACCGGTGGTTTCGACATCATCGGTTCCGGCCGTACAAAGCTGGAGAAGCCCGAACAGTTCGACGCCGGTTTGAAGATTCTGAAAGAACTGGACATCAAGGCCCTGGTAATCATCGGCGGCGACGACTCCAACACAAACGCTGCGGTTCTGGCCGAGTATTACAAGAATATCGGCGCTGACGTCCAGGTGATCGGTGTGCCCAAGACAATTGACGGAGACCTGAAGAACAAGTGGATCGAAACCAGTTTCGGTTTCGACACCGCCTGCAAGGTCTACAGCGAGGTTATCGGCAATATCCAGCGTGACTGCAATTCCGCGAAGAAATATTATCATTTCATCAAGCTCATGGGCCGAAGCGCCAGCCACATCGCTTTGGAATGCGCGCTTGAGACTCAGCCCAACATCTGTCTGATCTCCGAGGAAATCCAGGCAAAGCGCATGACTCTTGACAATATCGTAAGCTATATATGCTATGTCATCAGCGAGCGTGCCAAGATGGGATGGAACTTCGGTACTGTCCTTATCCCCGAAGGTCTGATCGAGTTCATTCCTTCAATGAAGGATCTGATTTCTGAGCTGAACGACGTGATCGAGGCTCATCAGGAGGAACTTTCCGTGTTGGAAGATGTTGAGAAGCTTGAAAAGATCCACAGCTATCTTACTCCGACCAATGCCGAGCTCTACCATAGTCTTCCCAAGAACATCGCCCTTCAGCTTAGTCTGGACCGCGACAGCCACGGCAACGTGCAGGTGTCGCTCATCGAGACCGAGAACCTGCTGAGCCGCATGGTGGCCAAGCGTCTGGAGGAGATGGCCGAGAACGGCCAGTACAGCGGGAAGTTCGCAGCCCAGCACCACTTCTTCGGATACGAAGGCCGTTGCGCCGATCCCACCAACTTCGACGCCGATTACACCTACAGTCTGGGTTACAACGCCGCAATGCTCATCAACAGCGGTGTCACCGGCTATATGTCGAGCGTACGCAACCTTACCGAGTCCAGCGACAAGTGGATTGCCGGCGGTATTCCTATCACCATGATGATGAACATGGAGCGCCGCAAGGGCGAGATGAAACCTGTGATCCAGAAAGCTCTCGTCGACCTGAAAGGACGCCCCTATCTGAAGTTCGCTTCCATGCGTGAGACTCTGGCGCTGAATACGCTCTACCAGTATCCCGGTCCAATCCAGTACTTCGGTCCCGCGGAGGTTTGCGACCGTCCTTCGATGACTCTCCTGTTGGAACATGGCAAAGAGATTGATTAAACAATAAGAATCATCATATAAACCCCTCCTGATTCTTAAGAAATTGGGAGGGGTTTTATTATCATCATATATGCTACAATTCAAATATCCACTCATTCTCTCCCTGTTGCTGCTGGCAACAAGTTGCAGCACAGGCGGCACTTCCAAGGGAAAGGCCGATGATTCGCAGACTTCCGGAATCGTTTCTGAAGAGACAGTACCGGAAAATGCCGTTGCAACGAATTCCTCCGGACTTCCCACGGTCATAGACTTTTCCGCCACATGGTGTCCACCATGCAAAATGATCGCTCCCGCAGTGCACGAACTCGCCGAGAAATCGAAAGATACTGTAAATTTTGAATTCGTCGACATTGACCAAAATCGAGAAATGGCGGCAAAATATGGAGTAGAGGCGGTGCCCACTTTCGTAATTCTCGATGCAGACGGCAAGGAAGTGAACCGTATCGTAGGAGCCGACATCGAGGGACTGACCGCGGCAGTCAAAGCAGTAACTGAGTAACTGAATAATCATCAATTAGACATACAATGGCAACAGACACTATCAAATCCAACAAGCTGGAAACGTTGCGCGACAAATCGTGGGCAAGATGGACCGCCCTCGGTCTGTTGGCGTTCGCGATGTTCTGCAGCTATATTTTCATGGATATCCTTTCCCCTATCAAGGATCTCCTGCAGTCCACAAGAGGTTGGGACTCCACCGCGTTCGGAACCATGCAAGGTTCGGAGACCTTCCTTAATGTGTTCATTTTCTTCCTGATTTTTGCCGGAATCATTCTCGACAAGATGGGAGTGCGCTTCACGGCCGTCCTGTCGGGCGCGGTGATGCTTGTCGGCGCGACAATCAACTGGTATGCCTTGACCGACTCGTTCATCGGCAGCAGTCTTGACGTATGGTTCACCAACCACCTTAATTATATTCCGGGATTTGATGAACTCGGCATCTCTCCTTTCTATGAAGGAATGCCCGCGTCGGCCAAGCTGTCGGCCGTTGGTTTCATGATCTTCGGCTGCGGCGTCGAGATGGCAGGTATCACGGTAAGCCGTGGTATTGTAAAATGGTTCAAGGGTCGCGAGATGGCGCTTGCGATGGGCTCTGAAATGGCTTTGGCCCGTCTGGGCGTGGCGACCTGTATGATATTCTCTCCCCTCTTCGCAAATCTTGGCGGCGACATCAGTGTCTCTCGTTCCGTAGCTTTTGGTGTTGTCCTTCTGATGGTGGCCTTGATAATGTTCATTGTCTACTTCTTCATGGACAAGAAACTTGACGCGCAGACCGGCGAGGCCGAAGAGAAAGACGATCCCTTCAAGATTAGCGATATCGGCAAGATTCTTTCCAGCTATGTGTTCTGGCTTGTGGCTTTGCTGTGCGTGCTCTACTATTCGGCGATCTTCCCGTTCCAGAAATACGCCGTGAACATGCTGCAATGCAATCTTTCCTTCACCGATGTCGCGCCCGACTCTTTCTGGGCTACCGACACTGTGACCGTGATTCAGTATGTGATCATGATTGTCATAGCCCTTGCTTCGTTCGCAAGCAACTTCCAGAAGAAAAAGAGCATGCGGTACGGACTTCTGGTTACTGCCATAGTGGCTTTGGTGATATATTGCTACATGGGCTTCATGCGCCAGTCGGCCAGCGCCATATTCGCAGTGTTCCCGCTGCTGGCTGTCGGTATCACCCCTATCCTCGGCAATTATGTGGATTATAAGGGCAAAGCGGCCTCAATGCTTATAATCGGCTCTCTTCTCCTTATATTCTGTCACCTTACATTCGCCTTTATCCTCCCGATGTTCAAGGACAGCCCCGTGGGTGGCGTAATTGTGGCATATCTCACGATTCTGGTTTTGGGTGCATCTTTCTCTCTGGTTCCCGCTTCATTGTGGCCAAGCGTTCCGAAGTTGGTAGACGCCAAGATCATCGGATCCGCTTACGCACTTATATTCTGGATCCAGAATATCGGCTTGTGGCTCTTCCCGTTGCTGATCGGAAAGGTTCTTGACAGCACGAATCCTCAGATTGTGGAAGGCCTTGCAAACGGAACTCTCACGCCCGAACAGGCGGCCGTAAGCTATAACTACACCGTTCCTTTGGTGATGCTGGCATGTCTCGGCGCATTGGCCCTCATTTTCGGCATTATCCTGAAGAGACTTGACGCCCGCAAGCACTACGGTCTTGAACTTCCCAACGTTCCTCAGGATGTCAAGGAGTCCGTCGAAGGCGAAGTCGTCAGCGCCGAAGAATAACAGGAACCACCTACTTATAAAAAAGTCGCATCATTGGATGCGACTTTTTTTATTGAAATTCATTGTGTGAGCTTTTTAAATCTGTGCGCTGCTTCGGAGGTAAGTCTTGCTTATCTGACGAGTATCTTTTTGCCGTTGCGAATGTAGATGCCGGGGGAGGCTGTCTTCGGATTCACCTGCCTTCCCTGCAGGTCGTACATTGGCGCGGTTGCGTCATTCACCTCTTCTCCCGGCATGTCGGAGACTCCGCCGACTCCCACTTTATTGAAGCACATGTTGACCATAAAGCCGGTGTCAGGGAAGCCTTCGAAAGATCCTTCCAAATAATAATTTATAAACTCTAATTGTAAGTAACCTCTTGTATTATCATCACACCAAAAAGTGCTCCACTCATTACCCTTAATAACAGTCCCGTCATCGGAAATGGCAAGTTTGGTCAATGGTTCTCGGTCCGAAAATTCGAAAGTAAAAACATCTTCATGATTAGGATAGCTGCGATACCAGTTGTAAATTCCTATTCCATAATGGAAATATACCGGACCATCGGAAGTCTCCGAGAGTAACTGTTCTTCTTTAAATAAGAGTTCGTTGTCATTTATATGACATACCGTCCAGGAATTAGGATATTCCTTGAATATTCCCTTGAAATACAAATCGTCACCGCGCCGAACGGACTCTATCTCGCGGGTGAACCCAAGATATCCTTCATAAGAAGGACTATCTAAGGCTCGGTAATCGTCGTAAGTCAGCAGCCAGCGCTCATGTACTGGCTCCGGCTCAGGGTCCTGATCTGGCTCCTGCACCTGAGCGGGTTCTATCAGAGCTGCCGATGCCGGCGCAGGGTCGTTTGCCATACCATATTGAGAAAACACCGTCATAGCGGCCATAATACATATCGGTTGCAATAATCTCCTCATACTTTCTGAAGTGTTGGTTAGTTGACGCAAATATACCAAATTTACTCTAATCCTGCAATAATATGAAAAATGATTGCCAATTAAGAGGTTGCTTTCAGGAATTTTTCGGCTGCTTCGAGATCGGCGGGGGTATCGATTCCGATTGTCGGGCTGTCGTTCACGGCCACACGGATTTTATATCCGTTCTGAAGCCAGCGAAGCTGTTCCAGACTTTCTGCTTTCTCCAGAGGACTGCGCGGGATTTTCACAATCTCATTCAGAGCCTTCGGTGTATAGGCATAGACACCTATATGGGTATAGTATTGAACTTCAGAGGGCCATTTCTCCGGTTCCACACCCCGTACGTAAGGAATCACGCTACGGCTGAAATACAGAGCATCCCCTGTCTCCGACATTACCAGTTTTACTAAATTCGGGTCTGCAATCCCTTCAAATGTCCCTGTTTGCGGATACGGACGCGCCAAAGTTCCTAATTGAGTTTCAGGATCTTCGAAAAGTTTTACGACACTCTGAATTTGTTTCGGATCAATGAAAGGCTCATCGCCCTGAACGTTTACAATGACATCTGCGTCCACGCCAACTTTGGAGTAAGCCTCAGCAAGACGGTCCGTGCCGCTCGGATGGTCAGCTCGCGTCATCACCGCTCTGTAACCCGCCTCCATCACAGTATCATATATCCGCTGATCATCGGTGGCCACAGCCAATTCATAACCGGTGCGGCTCACTTGCCCGCACACTCTCAATATCATCTCCTTGCCGCATATCTTAGCCAGCGGTTTACCCGGAAATCGCGTCGACGCGTATCGCGCCGGTATCAGAACCAATACTTTCATATCTCTCTGAAATTAGTCCGAAGTCGTGGATGGCTGTCCGGAGTTCCTCTCCATGCGCGCCCTATATTTTGCATAGGTGTCGCGCAACCATGCGGGGACAACAATACATCCTATCAACATATATAGATAGTACGTGATTAGGCGCCACAAAATTGCCATGATCAAAGCAATTCCTGCAGTGGACACCAGATCGCCGTAATAATTGGAAAACAGCCATTCGCTCAATCCGGATCCCCCGGGTGTGGGACTCACCATCAACACCACCCATATCACGAACTGCCGCGCCAGAATATCCCATTGATATCTGTCGGTGCCGGGCAGGAATCCAAGAAACAGAGCGTTGACTACAAAATATCTCGCCGTCCACGCCAACGCAGTCCCTATGAACACCCTCAGCCAAAACCAGAATGATTTTGTCTTCAATTCTTCCGAAGTGGCTATCATATTCATTCCGAGTCCGCGTATCGACTCCGACCATTTTCTCAGCCATCGCCAGGACGCTATGCCGTTAAGCACTTTCTGTATCCACATCGGTTTCCATATTATACCGGTGAACAATATGAAAGTCCATGCAGTTATAAGCGCATATATCACCCAAAAAGTATATTTTATCCCGTGGGAAAATGCCGCTCCCGTAGCCTGGAAAATCTGATCGGAAGGAGTCAAAAGCACAACAACCGGACAGGACAACACGAAAAACAGTTCGTCCATAAACAACGTCGTGAGCATCAATGTAGTGGCTTTGCCGAACTCTATTCCCTCCGAGTTGAGAAACACAGGTCCCAATGAACTGCCGCCTACGGCCGACGGAGTGATGCAATTGGTGAACTCACACAACATATCCACTTCCCAGGCCTGTTTCCAGCTCAGGGAATTGTTTGTCAACTCCCTGAAACGCCAGATCAGACCGAAGTCCCGTCCGCACATACACAATACTGCCAAAAATATGCAGAATACCGACCACGGAGTGAAATGAATGGAATCCCATACGACTTTAAGATTGTCCTTACGAGCGTCATATAAGAACATCAGCACTATCACGGCAAGTCCTATCGCCACAGGCAACAGAACCTTCCAGAATGATATCGGCTTTTTCTTCAAACCCTTGGCCGATATCCCCTCGGCTGCATTCCCATTATCAGACATTGCTCAGCACAAATTTATTTTGTCTACAAGCGATCAAGGTATCGTATCGGTCCACAACTTCCTCCACAACATTCCGCCATGAACGCACCAATGTGCTCCTTGCACCGTCGCGGACTTTTTTCAAGACACCGGGATTCGCGGCGAGATACCTTACCAAAGAGGCGAAATCCTCCGGATTCTTCTCAGTCAAGAATCCGTTGCTACCGTCGCGTATTACCTCTGCCGCCGTGGATCCTTCCAGCAGTATTGAAGGAACAGCCATAGCAGCCGCCTCCCTCACCACAAGCGGAGCATTGTCATAGAATGAAGGAAACAGAAACAGGTCGGAAGCGGCATAAAATTTTGACAGCTCTTTTCTGTCTTTAATTACGCCATGCATAGTAACGCAATCCCGGAGGCCGTATGATTCGATACGTCTTCGGATTTCTTCCGCCGCATATCCCTGCCCTATGAAATTCATCACGAAGGGAAAACCGCTTTGTTTCAGCAATCTCAGAGTCTCTACGACCACATCCAATCCTTTCTCCCAGATATGCTGCCCTACGAACAACAATGCAAGCCGGTCACAAGGGATATGCAGTTCCTCTTTTGCGCGCAACTTGTAGTCATCCACATCCCCCTTTATGATATCGGCCATGTCATTGCCGTTTTCCATCACTGTCAACGGACCTTTATAACCGTATTCCCGGACAGTTTCCTCAACCTGCGCCTGAGGTATCCATACTTCGTCGCATTCATTGAAAAAGGCGAGGATCCTCTTCATAATCCTGTCGACCATCCATGATGTGGCGCCACTGAATGAATGCTTCAGATCTTCGCGATATTTCGAATGAAAAGTGCCTATCAAAGGTACGCCCAGCTTATGCTTCACATAGACACCCAACCTGCCGGAAGAAAAAGGACAATGCGCGTGCACAATCTTAAAATCAGAGTTTCGCAATCTGTACCATATGAATGGATCAAGTTTGGGATATCCATAACGGTAAGGATGCCTCGAGGGTATCGGCAACGAAAAATAACGCAGGATGTCGTAACTGTACTCATCGCTCTCCGGATTCCACGGCGTAACGACACAAGGCGTGCGACCCATCGACTGTATCCACCGCACATAATTCTCCACTGTCAGCGTCACTCCGTCATAAATCGGAGGGAAACTGTCATTAAAGATACCGTATAGTTCTGATTTTTCAGATGGTCCGTATTTTGCCATGATCGTGGAATCCTTGCCATTACATCAGATATATCCATAACATCTGATTTTATAAGAATAACAATTTACATCCGCAATTGTTATTCCCCACATAATCATAGTGTTCAGAACTCGAATTCGCCTATATCAAAAACGTGCACAAAATTTGACGTAATGTAGATAAAAGCTGCTTAAGTTCTTATACAAAATGAAACGCAACAGACTATATGTCACCATATTAACCTGTTGCGTTTCCGCCCCGGAGGTTCCAAGCAGACTCGAACTGCTGTAAACGGTTTTGCAGACCGGTACCTAACCACTCGGACATGGAACCCTTTTGCGACTGCAAAGTTAATACAAATTTCCGAACTGACAAAACTTTTATGCCGGAAATTTGCTATCAAATCTATAATACGCTTACAATGAATTAAGTATATTTTCCAATTCCATAGGATCCACAAGCACGGCACGCGGTTTGCCGCCTTGATTCGGACCTACGATATGCGCTTGCTCCATCTGGTCCATTATACGTCCGGCGCGCGTATAGCCCAACGAGAACAGTCGCTGTATGGAACTTGTGGAAGCCTGTCCTTTATTGACAATCATACGTGCCACTTCATCGAACAGAGGATCCCGCTCCCGCATATTGACTTCATCGGCGGGACCGTCATCGCCGTTGGCGATCTGCGGTTCAGGCAATATGTAAGGTCCCTGGGCAAAAGGCTGTCGGTTGACGTAATTGCATATCGCCTCCACTTCAGGCGTGTCTATAAACGCGCATTGCACGCGCACCATCTCAGATTTGTGGAAAATCAGCATATCACCACGTCCAATCAACTGCTGTGCTCCGGACGTATCCAGAATTGTCTTCGAATCCACTCCCGACGACACCTTAAACGAGATTCTCGCCGGGAAATTAGCCTTGATAATACCCGTGATCACATTTGTGGACGGTCTTTGTGTGGCGATGATTACATGCATACCCACCGCCCGCGCCTTTTGTGCCAAACGGGCTATCGGCATCTCGACACTCTTGCCGGAACTCATGATAAGATCTCCGAACTCATCCACAATCACCACTATGTAAGGAAGGAACTTGTGTCCGTTCTCAGGGTTAAGCTGACATGCCTTAATTTTAGAATTGTATTCCTCTATATTTCGCACGTGCGCGTCCTTCAGCAGAGAATACCGATTTTCCATCTCTATCACAAGAGAATTCAGCACGGCTTCAACTTTACCTGTGGTGGTATCGGTGATCACAGGTTCATCACTGTCCACGTCCTCCGGAATCACAGCCATATAATGATCCTTTATCTTGTTGTAAAGACTGAATTCCACTTGTTTGGGATCAATCATCACAAACTTCAGCTGCCATGGAGCAAGGCTGTACATCAATGAAGCGATAATGGCGTTAAGGCCCACGGACTTACCCTGACCGGTGGCTCCGGCCACAAGCAAATGAGGCATCTCGGCCAAATCCGCCATATATATCCCTTGCGAGATCGTAGATCCCAATGCCACTGGAAGATGTTGTTTCAGCTTCTTTTCCTGATATTTGCGCGATCCGATCACGGCCCGCATGGATACTGTCTGAGGATCCTTGTTGGCCACTTCTATACCCACCGTGCCTTTGCCCGGAATGGGGGCGATGATTCGAACTCCCTTGGCGGCAAGACTTAGAGCAATGTCATCTACAAGCCCTCGGATCTTGGATATCTTCACGCCTGCGTCCGGGCGTATTTCATACAGGGTTACAGTCGGACCTATCGTGGCTTCTATATCCGTGATGGGAATACCGAAACTCAAGAGCGTGGCCTTGATCTTTTCCTTGTTCTCAAGCTGTTCTTCTTCGTCCACGCTGACTTTGACCTGGGCCTGATTCAACAAATCCAAAGGAGGGAATTTGTAATTGGTCGACTCCCAGACGTCAACCTGCGACCTGAGCTGTCTCTTGTCAGCTTCGCCTATGTTGCTGACATTTACCACCATCTTATCCTCCACCGGCTTATCCTCCGCCTCTGAGGGATCAACAGATTTCTCCGTTTCATCTCCATCCTGATCATTTGATTCCGTGCCATCGGGGAGCTCATCCTTTCTTATCTGAATCTCTTCCATATCATGGGAATCAGATTTTTCCGGCTCGTTTTCAGGTTCTATATCTTCCGCGGCATCATCCGGGATATTGTACAAAGGCATGTCGGTTTGTGAGAAATCAACTTGTGTGTCGTCATCATTCACACCGGCCACGGCCTCAGGATTCAGTTGCGTCGCCTCCCCGGCACGAAGATCGTCAATCTGTTCCTGCTCCTGCATGCGGCGTATCTCCGCTTCACGAGCCTCCTGTTCGGCACGTTCTTCAGCTATAGCCTGTTTTCTGGCCTTCCGTTTTAAATATATGCCTCTTAACCATATTATCATGTCCCTCAGACAGATCATGACAAATACCGCCACCATGAACATTGACAGCAATACCGCTCCAGTCCATCCTACAAACCCTATAATGAATTCATTGACATAACGTCCATGATAACCGCCCCAGTTCACCTGCGAATGCGCACCTATGGTGACCAACCCAATTATCAAAGACACTGTTAGCAACGCTATGATACATTTTATGGTAAAATTCACCGATTTGAATCTTGGACGTCCTATGAGCATCTTTAAGGACATAGCGACAAACCATACCACAATGACCAGAGATCCAAGACCGAAACACTCGTTTATAAGGAATTCCGATATTCTTGCTCCCCCCTCGCCGCCGGCGTTGTTTGCTTTCTCAAGCACATGGCCGATCGGTTCGGAGTTCACCAGACTCTGATCCTGCACACATGTCACAAAATAGGAGACAAACGCAACCAACAGATATATACCTATACATCCTAAGAAGATACCCCACAGAGCCTTGGCCGTTGTGCCTGTTAGCGCATTCTTGGCGCGGACATACCAAGGCTCTTTTTTAACCTCTTGTTTTACCTCAGGCTTTGCTTCCGCTTTCTCCTTGCGTCGGGAACGCACCCGACGGCCTTCGGCACGCCGGGAAACAGTTTGATCGGTTTCTTCCAGGGTCTCTGCCTTAGGCAATTCGTTAAGTGACGAAAAGTCTGGCGCATAATCTGTATATCGATTGTCTGGCATCTATTCTTTGATATCGGTGTGTTACAAAATAAGGATCACAAAAATACAAAAATCTATCGGATTTATGAATTTTCGCTCTTAAAAATATTGTGTGTTTTCATTCTCTTTTTCAGCGGACGACGATTGTTCTTCTTCCGACTCTTCCGATTCAATAATCTTCACACTGTCTGAAATCTCAAGAGCCTTTTGCTCAAGCGCTCTTGCCAAACTATCCTCACGGACCTTTTGCTCGGCAAGTTCCCGTTCGGCCCTTTCCATTTCTTTTTTCTCGGCTTCCTGCTCTTCCTGAGCGGTGATTTCATATTTGGTCTGTGTGGCGAAATATATCACGTCATTACCTTCCTCCCGGTTCACTGCACGGTCTTTCTTTCCGGGCAGAACTATCACCGGCATACCCACATGCACCAACTGATGGAGTTCCATTATATTCTCGTTTGTAATCCTTATACAGCCATGCGACGCCCGGTGACCTATCGACCAGGGCGCGCACGTTCCATGGATTCCGATCTGAGGCGCGATACGTATAAAACGAGGGCCGTACTGCCCTTTTTTCTTAGAAGTTTTGCCGTTGTCATCCGTATAAAGCCAGTCTGTGCTGTCGTACACTC
The DNA here is from genome assembly GCA_900554845.1 of uncultured Bacteroidales bacterium. Taxonomy (GTDB): domain Bacteria; phylum Bacteroidota; class Bacteroidia; order Bacteroidales; family Muribaculaceae; genus Lepagella. The sequence continues at coordinate 14,243 of USIY01000008.1, forward strand.
CCTGGACATTGAAATATCCCTCCGGCGTACGGCTGTCAGCCTTCTGTCTTTTAGTTCCGTAATTCTTGGCGCACGCCATACCATATACCCGTTTGGCATAGCCGTCCCCGTCATACAAAAGGACTTTCATACGCGCTTTGTCTACTATGATAAAACCCTCGTTTCCCTGCTGTTTAAGTTTTTCATAATACTCGGGGGCCTCTTCCCTGATGACGGGCAATATCCCGTCAGGATACTCCCCTTGGGTCGATTTATCGGCGGCAAGAGTATCCACAGGCACTGTGGCGACAGTATCAACGATAGATGTGGCCGTGTCCAACTCCGGGATTTCCGTCACGACCGTATCCTGATCTTCATTCTTTGCAGGTTTATTACAACCCGCAAATATGCCGCATAGTGAGAGGATTAGAATTTTCGATATTAATTTCATCTAATCTTTTTCATATTTACGCTACAAAGTTAATCAAAATTTTTGTAATTTTGCCTTTCGATGAAGTTATCGGCCAAAATAGGATTCACCATACTTGTCATATTATGGATATGGCTGGCATGGGGCGTGCTGTCAGCGGGCATCACATTGTACAACCTGCTGATAGTGGCAATCTCCGGCATTATCATTTTAGTCCCGATGTGGCGAAAATGGAATAAGCCGAAAAACAATAGCTGACAGGCCATAGAATTTTAAAGATGTACCAGGAAAATCACGAATTATCCACGCCGTTATTGGAACAGATAGGCAATCCGGAAGATTTGCGTCGACTTGAGCCGTCGCAGCTCGGTCAGGTATGTTCCGAAATACGGCAGACCCTTATTCATGACCTCAGCGTCAATCCGGGACATTTTGGATCAAGCATGGGGGCCGTGGACATCATTGTGGCTTTGCATTATGTGTTCAACACTCCTCGCGACCGCATAGTGTTCGATGTGGGTCATCAGGCATATGCCCATAAATTGCTCACAGGTCGTCGCGAAGCCTTTGCCACCCAGAGAACTTTGGGAGGGATCAGCGGTTTCCCGTCTCCTGCGGAAAGCGAATATGACACTTTCACCTGCGGCCATGCCGGAAACGCCATTTCCGCGGCTTTGGGGATGGCCATCGCCGATATGAACACACCCGGTCAGGAAGACAGAAACACTGTGGCTCTTATAGGTGACGCTTCTATCGGGAACGGCCTGGCTTTCGAAGGTCTGAACAATGCGTCGACAAATCCCAACAATCTCCTTATCATCCTCAACGACAATGACATGTCGATTTCTCCGAACGTAGGGGCACTCCACCGCTACTTGTCGGACATGACAACCTCGGACGGATATAACCGCTGGCGCTTCCGGCTATACAATATGTTCAAACGCAAAGGATTGATCGATGAAAGCCGCAAGGACGTGGTGTTGCGCTTCGGAAATGCGCTCAAGGCTTTTATCTCCAAACAGCAGAACATATTCGAAGGACTCAACATACGCTATTTCGGACCGTTTGACGGCAACGATATCAATAAGGTCGTCAAGGTTCTTAACGAGATCAAAGGCATGACCGGTCCTCGCATCCTGCATCTTCACACGGTAAAAGGATGCGGTTATGCTCCGGCCGAACAGAACCCGAGCTCTTGGCATGCGCCGGGACGTTTCAATCCGCTGACGGGTGAACGTGAAAAATGCCTCAGTCCCGGGCAAAAATGGCAGGAAGTGTTCGGCAAGAAGCTTCTTGAACTCGCAAAACAAGACGACCGGGTGGTAGGCGTCACTGCCGCCATGGCTTCAGGAACCTCAATTGATATTCTTCAGAAAGAAATGCCCAAACGAGTGTATGACGTAGGCATTTCAGAAGGCCATGCGGTGACATTCGCAGGGGGACTGGCCGCGGGAGGAAAACGGCCATTTGTCGCCATATATTCTTCTTTCCTGCAACGTGCGTACGACAACATCATCCATGATGTGGCGATACAGAATCTTCCCGTAACATTATGCATAGACCGCGCCGGATTGGTGGGAGAAGACGGTGTGACGCATCACGGCATGATGGATATAGCCTTTCTGCGCACCATCCCGAATATGAAATTGGCTTCTCCATCGGATGCCGGCATGTTCCGCCGGCTCATGGATCTCGCATTGACAAACGACGGACCGATGGCGATACGCTATCCACGTGGCAACAGCAATGAAGCGTCATCCGAGGCGGGACCGATCTCCGTAGGAAAAGGTCGCGTTGTGATTCAATCGGAATCAGCCGATACGGCAATACTTTCCATTGGACCGGTCCTCAAAGATGCACTGAAAGCCGTAGATGACGCAAAAGCCCAAGGAAAGTGTGTGGATGTATACGATATGGTCTGGGTGAAGCCGCTTGATGATGAAATCATGCGCACTATCGCGGAGCGATACAAACGAATCATCACCGTTGAGGACGGCGTCATCGCCGGTGGTTTCGGGTCGGCCGTGGAAGAATGGCTCGCCGACAAGGGTTACAATATTCCCGTAAAACGTCTCGGAATTCCTGATTCTTTCATCCAGCACGGCACTGTGGCGGAACTGAAACGCATATGCGGCATGGACAGCGATTCCATTCTTAAAACCTGCATGTCATGAAAATCATTATTGCAGGCGCCGGAGAGGTTGGACGGCATCTTGCCAAGATGCTCAGCAATGAAAACCAGGACGTTATCCTTGTGGACAAGGATCAAACGCGCCTTGACGTCATTGATCAGACCTACAATCTCATGACTTGGAACGGCAATACCTACAGCATCCAGAGCCTTAAGGAAATAAACGTAGAAGACGCCGATCTTTTCATCGGAGTCACACCCTTTGAGACGGACAACATCACCTCTTGTGCCATAGCCCGACAATTGGGAGCTTCCAAAACTGTGGCGCGTATAGACAATTCCGAATTCCTTAATGACCGCAACCGCGACATTCTTCAGGATGTAGGCGTGGATTATCTTATATATCCGGAAAACGTGGCCGCTAATGAAATCGCCACGTCATTGAGTCACAATTGGGCACGATACTGGGGAGAGCTTCACGACGGCAAACTTCTTCTTATAGGTGTGAAGCTACGTGACGAGAACCTTCCTATTCTGAATGTCAAGATCAAGGACCTTCCCGTCACTACCCATGACTTCCATATCGCCGCTATCAAACGGTGCAACGAGACTATCATTCCTAACGGCGACACCGTCATACAGGCCGATGATATTGTATATTTTATCACCACTCCCCCTTTCATAAAGGATGTGCGCGATTTGTGCGGAAAGACCAAGCGCGTGATAAAAAAGGTACTGATTATGGGAGGCAGCCGTATCGCGCACCGTTTTGCCAAGTTGTACCAGGAAAAGTTCCATATTAAGATCATCGACAACAATATGGAACGATGCGAATATCTTGCCACAAGTCTGCCGGGATGCGAGATTGTATTCGGCGACGGTCGCGACATCGAGGTCCTGCGGGACAACAACATTTTCCAGTACGATGCATTTCTCGCCATGACCGGCAGTTCGGAAACAAACATCCTGGCGTGCATGACCGCCAAAGAATTCAATGTCAAAAAAACAGTTGCGGACGTTGAGAACCTCCAATTTGTCCCCCTGGCAGAAAATCTGAACATAGGCACTACTATAAACAAAAAACTGTTGGCTTCCAGCCACATCTACAACATTCTTCTGGATTCCGACCAAAGCAACTCTCGATTTCTTTCGCTTGCCGACGCAGATGTGGCTGAAATTCAAGTAAAGCCGGGGTCAAAAATAACCAAGGCTCCCGTACGTGAATTGAAACTCCCCTTCGGAATGACTCTCGCGGGTCTGATCCGAAACGGTCAGGCAAGCCTGATCGGAGGTAACACTCAGATAGAACCCGACGACTATGTGGTGCTGTTCACATTGCAGGGGACTCTTGATAAAATCGAAAAATGGTTCACGTAATCTGAATGAGTAATGAGGGTAAAGTTGCCGAAACTGTCGCACCGCCGCTACATCAACATACCGATGCTGATCCGCATCGAAGGCTACCTGCTGACGATTTTGGCGGTCTTCATGCTTTTCCCCTCTTTAGTAGCCCTCGTTTTCGACGGCGAGAGTCCATTGCCGTTTTTGCTTGCCACCGCCATCACCGGAGGATCCGGCGGCGTCATGATGTGTCTCAAGCCAAAGACGCGCGACATGGGACGCCGCGAAGCGATTCTGCTCACCGGAATGACCTGGGTGGTGCTCTCTTTGTTCGGAATGCTGCCATTCCTTTTCTACAACACGCACTTTTCCGTAACCGATGCATTCTTCGAGACAATGTCCGGATTCACCACGACAGGAGCTTCCGTTCTTCCGACACTCGACGGCGTTCCGAAAGCTATAATTTTCTGGCGTTGCCTTATGCAATGGTTCGGCGGATTGGGAATCCTCCTGTTTACCCTCGCTGTGGTTCCGATGCTTAATTCTTCCGGAGGTCTGCTGCTCTTCAACGCGGAAGTGACGGGGATCACTCATGACAAGCTGCGTCCGCGGGTAAGCAACACGGCAAAAGGGCTGTGGGGAATATATTCAATCCTCACTGCAATCCTTATTGTCCTTCTCTCTTTTTCAGAAATGGACTTCTTCAATGCCTTATGCTACGGCCTGTCAACGATGTCGACCGGAGGCTTTGCGACCACCAATCAAGGCCTTGCAGAATACAACACACTGTATATCAAAATCATATTCATAATATTCATGTTCCTTGGGGGCGTGAATATCTCCTTGATTTTTCAAGCTTTTCAAGGACGCACGCTCAAGCTTTTGGGAAATACCGTATTCAAGGCCTACTGCTGGATAATCATGGCTGGATACGTTTGTATCGCCGCCGATGTATTGATACAAAACAATTGCCATTCTTGGGAGGACGTGACTGTCAATCCATTGTTTCAATGCCTCTCGATGATCTCGTCGACAGGAATATCGACTCCCGGATTCGTTTCATGGGGTCCTTTGGCCACAGTTGTAACTCTTATCATGATGTTTATGGGAGCCTGTGCCGGAAGCACGTCAGGAGGAGCAAAAATCGACAGATTCATCGTTCTGTTCAAATTCATAAAAAACGAGTTTTATAAAATCATGCACCCCAACGCCGTGACCACCGTAATACTTAACGGCAAGGGGACCACCACAGGAATAATCAACAAGACCCTGGCGTTCTTGATTATTTACATGATTGTGATCCTCATCGGAGGAACCGTGGCGGCGTTGACAGGTCTGCCTCTGGGCGACAGTATGTTCTGCGCTCTCCAGGCTATTGCCAATACAGGCATGGGAACTTCCGTCACCGGTATCACCGGCGATTATTCAGCGATATCCGATCTTGCCAAATGGAGCTATGCTTTCATAATGCTTATCGGCCGTCTTGAAATATTTACGGTTCTTCTTGTTCTGACACCGGGCTTCTGGAAACGGTGACGAAACGCATCCGGAAACCGCAAAAAACAGAATTATCTCTTGTTTTGTTATAGATATAACATATTCCTTAAGAGATAAGTGGCTTTTAATAAAAAGTTAATGTATATTTTGAGATTGTTTTTGGAAAGATTTCGCAAGGTGAGGAGGGAGCGATGCGGGCATCGTGACCGACGAACCTTGGCGGAAGATGCCAAAAACAAGCCAAAATATACATTATAAGAAAAGCCATGAATGTATTAACTTTTTATTAAATGACACTTAATGACTCAAGATTCCACAAATACATCCTCCGACAAAGCAACAAGTACGGCGACTCAATCCGGCGAAACTTCACATATCGTTGCGGTTCAATCGTTCAAATCTCGCCTTTTATCCATATGGAGCGATATCAAAGGCTACTTGAACCCCATGCCCGACCTGGAATCACAACCCGATATCGAGGCAAGCATCCGCAGCGGCGTAAGTTTCAAAGGATCACAGCTATTGACTTTGATCTTTGCTATTTTCATAGCATCTTTGGGACTCAACACCGACAGTAACGCCGTCATCATCGGCGCCATGTTGATATCTCCTCTTATGGGGCCCATAATCGGGATGGGTCTTGGAATAGGCATAAGGGATTTCGATCTGCTTAAACGAAGCCTCAAAAACATAGGGGCGGCAATGCTCGGCTCGCTGATCACCTCCGCAATCTATTTCCTTATATCCCCTCAATATGAAGGATCAAGCCAGTTGTTGGCCCGTACGTCTCCTTCCATTTACGATGTATTTGTTGCTTTGTTTGGCGGTGCCGCGGGTATTCTCAGCATCGCGGCCAAAAACAAAGGGCAGGTATTGCCCGGCGTCGCGATCGCCACGTCGCTTATGCCTCCTCTCTGCACCGCCGGCTATGGCCTCGCAACGCTGCAGTGGAATTTCTTCTTCGGAGCCTTTTATCTCTTCTTCACCAACATGATGTTCATTTTCGTGGCTTCTTGGATAGGTGTGAAGCTTTTCCGATTCAAGCCCGTGGTTTACGAGAACGAACGCCGAGCTCATAAGGTCAAGAATATCGTGTATGTCATTGTAGTCTGCATGATCGGCATAAGCGTTTACCTCACAGTCAGAATGTTCAGTGAAAACATATTCATCCAGCGTGCCCAGAATTTTATAGAGACCGAGATGGTGTTTCCCAACACACAGGTACTGAACCATAAAGAGTACGTGAAAGGCAATCAACGTTACATCGACGTGACACTCATAGGACAGGCGTTGCCTAAAGATTCATTGCAGCTTGCGATGATCAATAAGATGGATTCCTGCGGACTCGCAGGAACAAATCTGACAATCAAACAGGGATTCACCATGAGTCAGGGCCATGTAAATGGCGAGAACTCCGATAAATTCTACCAGATTATGCAAAATGAGCTGATGGCACGGCAGAGCACCATCGACTCACTGAAAAATGAAATAGCCACGGCTCATAAATTCAGCGAAGACGGCAAGCTCATAGCACCGGAGGTCAAAGTTCTGTTTCCGACGGTCCGCGATATAGCGATAAGCCGTATGGTGGCGTCTTCTGTCACCGGGGCAGCCGATACCGTCAACATGATATTTGTAAACGCCCCGGAGGGGCTGAGCGCATCTGAGCGGACAAAACTTCGCGAATACGCCGGAGTACGTCTGAAAGAGCCGCATATATATCTTACCGTCAATCCACAGTCATTCCCTTGGCCGGCACCACCAAAGAAATCCGGCGCAGATTGACAACGGGATTTTGTTCATTCCTGTTTTGGATAGTTCATGGAAATGTTGTATTTTTGTGCAAATAATAATATATGGACTCTTTATCATTACGGGGACTGGGTATCGCTTTGATCACCCCTTTCGACAATGACAAGAATATAGATTACGATGCCCTTGGCCGGGTGTTGAATCATGTGATAGACAACGGCGCCGATTATCTTGTGGTACTCGGCACCACCGGCGAGACAGCCACGTTGACCTCCGAGGAACGAAATGCCGTACGCAAGTTCTGCGTTCGCGAGAATCATGGCCGTGTTCCTCTGATCGCCGGAATGGGCGGCAACGATACACGGGCGCTCGTGGAAGATATCCGCGGCGCCGATCTCAATGGATACTCCGCTATCCTATCCGTCACACCTTATTACAACAAGCCTTCGCAGGAAGGACTCTACTGTCATTTCGCAGAAGTGGCGGCGGCTTCGTTATTGCCGGTGATTCTCTACAATGTTCCCGGACGCACGGGAGTGAATCTTTCCGCAGCCACTACACTGAGGCTCGCCCACGAGTTTCCCAATATCGTAGCCATAAAAGAGGCTTCGGGAAACATGAAACAGATAGAGGAAATCATCAATAACCGTCCCTCCGGTTTCGAGGTTATATCCGGAGACGATTCTCTCACCTATCCGTTGATCTCCCTCGGCGCCGAAGGAGTCATTTCCGTGGTGGGAAACGCGTTCCCGCGAGAGTTCGGCGATATGGTCCGTATGTGCCTCGACGGAGACTTCCAGAAAGCCCTGCCCGTCCATTACAAATTTCAGAAACTTTACGACGAGCTCTTTGTCGACGGAAATCCTGCCGGCATCAAATATCTTCTGCATGAAATGGGATTCATTCAAAATGAGTTACGTCTTCCGTTAGTTCCCACCCGCCGAGAGACCAGTGATAAAATAGATGCGATTCTAAACACGATCCGGTGATTGATCAAGCCACAGCCCAACGTATAAAGGATGCCGCCGACATTGTGGAGGTGGTGTCGGATTATGTGCATCTGGTCCGCCGGGGTCAGAACTACATGGGACTGTGTCCCTTCCACAATGAGCGGACTCCTTCTTTTTCAGTAAGCCGAAAACGAAATTTCTGCTACTGTTTTTCGTGTAAAAAAGGTGGATCTCCCGTCAATTTCATTATGGAGAAAGAGGGCCTGAGTTATTCTGAGGCTCTGTTGCATCTGGCGAAAAAATACGGCATTGAGGTTAAGGAGCGGGAACTCACGGACGAGGAACGTGAACGTCAGACAGAACGCGAAGGTATGCTCGTGGCCAATGAATGGGCCATGAAGCTTATGGAAAAAGATATGGTCGAAACCGCCGAAGGCCGTGATGTCGGTTTATCGTATCTTACACAACGTGGCGTCACCGACGAAGCGGTCAAGGCATTCCATCTCGGATATGCGCTGGACAATGGCTCGCATCTCGTAGCCGAAGCCAGAAAAGCCGGATTTGATCTCGAAGTGTTCAAGACACTCGGTCTTGTCGGCACTTCTCAACAAGGACGTGAATACGACCGGTTTCACGGCAGGGTAATCTTCCCCATCCTGAATAATTCCGGGAAAGTGATTGCTTTCGGAGGACGTGATCTCAAAGGAGGTATTGCGAAATACATAAACTCTCCCGAATCGCAGTTATATAAGAAGAGCAATGAACTGTACGGTATTTTTCAGGCTCGGGCCTCTATAGTGAGGGAAAGCAAATGCTTTCTTGTGGAAGGTTACATGGATGTGATCGGAATGTGGCAGTCCGGCATGAAAAACGTGGTGGCCTCTTCCGGAACAGCGCTTACCGACGGGCAGATTGCCTTGATTCATCGCCTCACGGACAATATAACCCTGATTTACGACGGGGACGCGGCAGGCATAAAGGCATCCCTGCGCGGTATCGACATGCTCCTGAGC
>USIY01000009.1 GCA_900554845.1 uncultured Bacteroidales bacterium
AAATAATTGTTTGAAAAATTTGTAAAATGTAGATTTTTGATATAAATTTGTAGTGCAAAAATAACCGAAGCAAATCACAATAAGGATTATTCCGTTGTGAAAACATCTGAGGAGGGAAATTGAAAAATTTCTCTCCTGTCTTTATATAATAGCCCTTCGACTATTGCTTAATACAATAAGCATTACAGACACAATCTGGCAACTCAACAAATCCCACAAGATTCCTAATACTTATTCTCTATCGTTTCTTGAAGGCGGTCTAGGAAACGGGCGGCATGGGGACCGTCCATTTGAGTATGGTGGAACTGAAACGATACCGTCAGGTATGTCTTAAACCAGCTGCGACGGTAACGGCCCCAGATCATGAAGGGATTGTTGAAGATTCCGCTGTACATTCCGATGGCTCCGTCGATTTCATATTGTGCCAATGCCGATGTGCCTATCACCATACTGTCCGTGATGTCATGGTTCTTGCATGTCTCGGCCACTTGCCGCGTCAACAGGAGATAGTCGGCGTTGAATTGTGATAAATCTTCGGAAAACGGAATGTCGCATGAACTGACCTCTCCTTTTCGGTTGGTGACAATGGTATTGACCGCTATTGCATCATAGCGCATAAGTTTGTCATCAACCGGCAGCATATAGAATTCCTTGATCTGCGCGGCAGCTTTGCCGATGCACCAGCACATCAGCATATTGAATTTAAGTCCACGTCTGCGGCTGATGCGCACCAGCCGCGACACGTTGAGAGTCTTGATCAGAGTCACCATCGGCATTGGTGCTTTCATCCACATTTCGAAAGCGTATGCCCGTGTCGTTTCCTTTGGATTTACTTCGTGTATCATCTTTTTTGATGTAAAATTACATCTGTCGCATCGGTTCCGATAGAAGAAATGGGACATTTATACCGGAACAGTATATAAATCGGAGTATGGCGCTTGGTATTTAGTCAGTTGTCTGGGTGTCATGCCGCTAAACTGCCGGAAATCGCGGATGAAATGCGACTGGTCGGTGTAGCCGTTGGCATAGGCGATGTCGGCATAATTTCGAGATCCGAGCTGCATCATCCGCAACGCACACTGAAACCGGGCTATGCGTCCGTATTCCTTCGGATTCATTCCGATACATTCACGGAACAGCCGCTCAAACTGCTTCTTGCCAAGACATGCGATTCCGGCGAGAGTATCGACCGGTGTTGACGGAAATTGGAGTAATGAAGAAAGAGCCGTGCCGATTCTTTTGATTTTCAACGATTCATTGATTCGAGCAGTGAGCCATTGTTCCATCATCAATATCGCCGATTCGGAATCAAGACAGTCAAAAATTCTGTCAGCAAGCTGATTGAGGTGTCCGTTTCCAAGGTCATAACCGGAAATTTCCTGATTATAGAAGGCTGACGGTGGAGTGTCGATGAACATCCCGAAGGTATGTGGATAGAAAACCGCGACTATCATCTCAGTGTTGCCGTCAAATTGAATATGCGCCGGAAAATTTACTTGTCCACTGATGGTAAACTTATCCTGTCTGGTGGATAATTCCGGTATAAGAGGAGGTGTGCCTCTATGAAAAATAATCTGCGGACAACCGATAGGGAATGTCAGGACGCTGAAAGGCTCATAGCTTTTTAGTATCCAATAGTAACGCACATAAGGGCGCAACTCTTCCCTCGGCCGGATAATTTTCATTTCTCAATGCCTTCGGATTATAAACTGCGGTTTCTATTCAGCGGTCAACCGTCCGCTTTCTATTGATATGTATGGCATTATAATCCTCTTTTGTCATGGTGTAAAAATGTTCCGTGCGTTTATCTCCAAGAGGAGAGATTATATTACAATCTGAATGGTGATATTTGAATCCGCATTTCTCGCACACCCGCTTTGACTTTATGTTGCCATCATAATATCCGCACCATACGGTATCTAACTTCAGCTCATTGAAGCTCCGTGCCAGCAATGCACTGACAGCCTCTGGAATCAGACCTTGTCCCCAATACGGTTTGCCAATCCAATAGCCAATCTCGGCCTCGCCATCTTTCATACTGGCAGAGTGAAGTCCATTTGCAAACATAATCCCGCAACTGCCGACTGGCTCTCCCGTTTCTTTCAGAACTACTGCATATGTTTCCGGAGCGGCAAATACAGTCCTGATTATTTCAAGACTGTTCTCCACTGAAGTATGCGGCATCCAGCCTGCAATCGTCCTATATCCGGGTCTCTCGCGTATTTATACAGTATCTCCGCTTCCGATTCTTGCCATGGGCGCAGTATAAGTCGTTCTGTTTCTATCATTTCTTTTTTGATTTCGGGAAAGGGAGATCTTCCCATATTGTTTCTATCACTCTCAACACCTTTTGTCTGTCCCGGAAGTCAAGAATATAAGCTTCCTTTGCTCCAGCATAAGGACAACCTTTTTCCGCATCTGCCATCAATTCTGCGATGCACGGGAATGTCTTGACAAAAGCCATGTTGTCGCAAGCCGTAATAACGCATTTCTCATTTACATAAATGACGTAATCCCCCATCATCTTGCGGCTACGCACTTCTCCCAAAGGAGCAAGCACGTCGCATACGAATTCTATAAATGCAGTTGAACAAGCCATATTGTTTATTTAGGAGGAAATAGAGCACAGAAACCTTGCTTGTTGAACTGATAGTACATCTCTATGCGCTCAGGCGTGTCGTTGTCAAGCAACAGAAGAAGCTCTTTGGCAAATTCGAGTGCGGCAGAACCGTTTGCAGTCACGATGTTTTTGTCGTTGACAGCCTGTACATGGATATATCCGTCAGGATTAGTATAGTTTTCACCTCCCCATAATTTCAACTGATCCAGCCCGTTTCCTGTATGCTTTACTTCATTCAGAAATCCAGACTTTGCCATGAAGGAGGCTCCGTTGCAGATAGCGCCTACAATTTTACCACTCTCTATTGCTTTTCTTACAATCGGTATGACTTCATCAGCCATTGGGGTAAGCCATCCGTAGCCGCCTATCAGCACGAGAGCGGCATAATCTTCCGGCATATTGCCGAATGTATAGTCCGGAACAACTCGGAATCCACCGATAGCACTTACCGGATCTGCAGTAGGAGCCACAATTCTGTTGACATATTTCGGATTTGGTTTCAACTGTTGCTCGTCGCAGCTTATGGCTTCCATCAGATACACCATCTCATGCGAGGCAAAATCCGGTAGCAAAACATATAATATTTCATTTCTCATTGCTTGTTCATTTTTCATTTATAGATAGTAAAATCTCCATTCTCATCTTGCAAAGTTAACTATATTTGTCCGATTTTTTGTAATTTTGCATTCGAAAAACCCATAATATTGACACAGATAAAATTGATCTCATGAAAACATACAATATGGCGTTCATAATTGGCGCAGCTTTCTTAGCAGCAACCATAATCGGATGCTCAGGCAATAAAGGAACAAAAGCACATGATACCAATAACGTGGCACAGACAGAAGTTGCAAACGCTGACATTCGCGGACAATGGTATATCGAAAACATCGTTTTCAACGATTCCGACTATGTACGTCCTGATGAGACAGCATCAAGCATGAGACAGTATATCGTCTTTGAAGACAGCACATACTTCATCATGACCAACTGCAATTCCTTCAACGGCTCCTATACTGTCAAAGGAGATTCCATAACTCTCGGTGACGGAGTAATGACAGAAATGGCCTGCGATGACATGAGAACAGAGGATGCCCTGCGACGGATTCTTCCACGCATATCCACGATAGACGTCCAGAATGATTCTGTCGTAAGGTTGAATGGCTCGGATCCCGCCGAGTGTATTCTGCTTCGCAAAGCAAAAACAGAAATAAAATGAACAGGGCATGCCTGACCGTTATAATTCTCTCGTCAGTTCTTTCCGCTGTGGGATGCAAACATCAAAAGACTGATGCGCCAAATACTGCCATTATTGATGGAACAGTGCTATATGGTCAGGATAAAACGCCTCTCCGGCAAGCGGTAGTGATGCGTGTTTCCGACGGCAAGGTTTTTCTAACCGACTCTTTAGGCAATTTTCATATTGAGGCACATGCCGGTGATTCGCTAAAGTTTTCTTATGTCGGCACGATCAGCAGAACATATCCGATTGGTAAGCAAAACACACGCATGACCGTGGAGCTTGAACCCTATATGCCCGGCAATGACGAGTATGTCTATAACGATAAATATTTCGGTGAATATGAAAACCGAGACGACGGCTCGGCTCTTGTTATCGACCGGGCAGAAAATGGGTATAAAGTCTCTATAAAATTATTTCGTCTTACGGAGCTTAACGACTGTATCGGGAAATTAAAAGACAGCAAACTTATCTTCACAGGAACAGATGTTTCCGGGAACGTAATATCAGGAACAGTCACAGTTAAAAAAGATTCTGCAAAACTGGTATTTACGGATTCGACTTTGGAATATCTCCCTGTCGGGACCACATACATATTTGAAAGGGATCATAACTTAACTCAAAAAAGCTATTCTACAGCCGATGGCATGACAATGTCCATTATTAGTCCAAAACCGATCAAAATTCCGATAGATTCTCTTGCCGTGGAATTGACAAACAGCCGCAATATGGATATGACTACCGGCGAATGGTATAGAATCGATAAACAATCGACAAAAGGGAATTGGGTGAAAGCCCCATACTCCGGGAAATATCTTTACCTTTTGGCAAACGGAACAGAGGTTTGTTTTAATGATATTGGATATGTCGTGACACCTGACCACACATTCAAGATGACCATAAAGCCGTGGATTTATGATCTAAGTGATAAATCCGCGACGTACCGTCTTGTAAAAACATTCCACTACCCGCCATATCCAATCCAGAAAAGTGACACCGCATATGTTGAATTCCAAATCAGATAATCAAATGTTGAGCAATAAGACAAAACGCAATATCTGGCTGACACTCTCTATTTTATCAATAGGTTGCATCATAGACAGAACGATTCGGGTAATAGACGGATCCGTTGAATGGTGGAATCTGGTAATGGCGATTGTGATTACTGCCTTCTGTACCAAATTCTATCTCTGTTACCGCAAACAAGTGAAACACGGCACCCCTTCCAATCGAGTCGAAGGTTTCAAATAGGAGCGACTTTAAGGAGTCTATTCATTGCTTCACCTATAATTGTTATATTGCGTTCTATAGCACGTCGTAAACAAACATCAGACAAATATATGTCATATCGCATGGGCCGGGTCTCAAAAAAAAGACTCTACCTCCAAAATGGCATTTCTAATATCCTCAAGGGTTTTGTTTACAGCACGTTCCATATCAACCTTCGCGTTTCATCCACTTCAGTGCGAAAAAAACGGTTTTTAATTGATTTATTAACCACCATATCAACTTTCCGTCCCATCACGGACTCTATTTCATGAATAAAGTTGAAATAATTATCCGCATAGTCAAGCAGTTCAATATTATTTTCATCGAAATCAACAAGAAAATCAATATCGCTATTGTCATTGAAGTGAGGGGTAAGTATGGAGCCAAAAAACCATAGCTTTGCGACCTTATACTTCTTGCACAAGGCTATAATTTTATCCAAATTCATCTCAATTAGCTTCATATTTCTCCTTTGTGATGATATAACAAAAAAACGAACCAGGAATTTCTTCTTGATTCGTTCGCTTTGGTGGAGCATACCAGACTCGAACTGGTCACCTCTTGACTGCCAGTCAAACGCTCTAGCCAGATGAGCTAATGCCCCGTGTTTGATTACAGTAAGACTTGTGTTTTGCCTCATTGCGATGCAAAGTTATATTTTTTTTCTGACATGACAAAATATTTTTTCAAAATTGAATAAATTTCCATGTCATTAACCTATTTTTTAAACCGAAGACATGTCTTGCTTCTGTTTAATGACCGTTCATCTACAGCAGTTGAATAATGAACTTTTTATTTATTCCAATAGTTGTACATATACAATATGGCACATATCATTTCCACAATACTATATTGCACTCTGGTGTTATCAATAATACCTTCCGGTGCTCAATGTGCTGTAATTTCCTCATTTGATGCGGATTCGGATGTGGAACTGATTTTGGAATCTTCTATATACTCCGAACTGCAAAATCCTATAACTCCTAATAAAAATTTCAAAACAAACAATAGTTACAAATCTCGTCAATACAAGAGATTTTGTCATGCTTCTGTTAAACAGCCTATGAACACCCGGGGCACATTATGCAGATTTTTTGTACTCCGGGAATAATACTGCCCTGAAACCCTCCCCTCTCTTCCCTTTCTTCACTGAGGATTCACTATGTCTTCAGCAGTATTAACCTATATTTTAACAATGACACTCATATTATTATATTTATTCGGAGCATTGGCCGTATCGTTCCTGTGCTCAGTACTTGAGGCTGTATTGCTTTCAACACCTGTCTCCTATATTTGCATGAAAGAACAACAGGGAGCCAAGAGCGCGCCCCTTATGATGAAATACAAGACAAACGTTGACCGACCGGTTGCCGCTATCCTGACCCTCAACACCGTGGCCCACACCATTGGTGCGGCAGGAGTGGGGTCTGAGTCTGTCAAAGTATTCGGTGAGGCCTATTTCGGAATCATATCAGCAATCCTTACCCTATTGATTCTGGTGTTGTCGGAGATCATTCCTAAAACGATCGGCGCATCCTACTGGCGCGCTCTTGCAATGCCCTCTGCAAAAATCATCCGAATAATGATCATTATTACCTATCCATTGGTGAGACTGTCGGAACTCCTTACAAAATGTTTTGTTTCTAAGGAGCGTCCCCTGAATATCAGCCGAGATGAATTGGTGGCAATGGTCAATGTCAGTACAGATGAAGGCATAATCGATATTGAAGAGAAGACAATCATACAGAATTCTCTTAAACTCTCCGATATTTGTGCCAGGGAAATTATGACCCCTTTCGTTGTGGTGGAATCCGTTTCACATAATACTACGATGAAAGAGTTTCATGAAAACAAGAATTTATCGTCTTTCTCCCGTGTACCGGTCTATGAATCCAGAAAAGATTTTATTACAGGATACGTTCGGCGAACGAACGTACTTGAAATGTTGGCGCAAGGGAAATAT
The DNA here is from genome assembly GCA_900554845.1 of uncultured Bacteroidales bacterium. GTDB lineage: Bacteria > Bacteroidota > Bacteroidia > Bacteroidales > Muribaculaceae > Lepagella. Next base: position 7,093 of record USIY01000009.1, read on the forward strand.
TCAGCAAGAGTAAAAGAACTGACTCGTCCTGTTCTATATTTCCCCGAAGATACGAAAGTCTCCGATATTTGGAAACAAATGCTGGAGAAGACGGAACATATGTCCATCATTACCGATGAATATGGATGTATGAGAGGAATCGTCACGATGGAAGATGTAATCGAAACCATGCTTGGAGTTGAGATTATGGACGAATGCGACATTATCATGGACATGCAGGCGATGGCAAGAAACAAGTTTGCCGCATTAGTGTCAAGCCAATCGGTTTGATTCTTTATAATTCAATAGGTAATACGGTGCACTCGCATCACGCCACGCTCATAACTTATTAACATTTTGGACATTATAAAATAGATTCAAAATATTTGCAATAAATTTAAAATAAAATGGTGCAAATGTTTGCATATTTTAACAAAATGAATTAATTTTACGGGCATATTAATGCCCGTTGCGTGAGCAACGATATTATATGTAATGGTCTTCTAATTAATTTCCAATGTTCGACTCGGCTGTACGTTCCTTACGGCCGAGTCATTCATTCGCATTTTATCCAATGCCCTCCCCTCTTATTTTTCATAGCCTTATCCTACTGTATAAATGAAATCAAATTGTTTTGTTATATCAGTATTAGATATTATCTTTGCACTGTGTTCTGGGAGAAAACCTAATCGGTTCCCCGTTACAAATGGAGATGTTCCTTCAATGATAGAATAAAAAAATAATGGCCTCATTATTATAAAAACAGCATAGATTATGGAGAATCAGAATTACGGGCCGCGAGAGCCATTTAATGCCGACGGCCAAAGACAATACAATCAACAAGGTCCCAACGGCTACGGGCCTTACGGACCGCAAAACCCCAACAGAATGCCAAATTCCTCAAACGACTTTGTGGATGCTATCAAGACATGCATCAGCAAATATGTAGATTTCAACGGACGTGCCGGGCGTCCTGAATTTTGGTGGTGGACACTGTTCTCCGTCTTGATAACAGGAGGGTTCGCTTTCGCTCCCGGACTCAATTATGCGATATCGGTTGCCGCCCTCATCCCTTCGTTGGCAGTGACATGGCGCCGTCTGCACGATATCGGGAAAGCCGGAGGTTATTTCTTTATAGGAATGATTCCTTTAGTTGGCTGGATAATACTTATAGTGTGGCTATGCCAGCCATCACAACCGGGTCCCAATCGATTCGGCTACGGACCTGACGACATACACATAAACCGTCCTCCATTCTAATCTTAAGAATATTTTAAACGGCTTAATAGCCGTAAACAGATGCAAAAAAATCCGAAATCCATTAGGTTTTTCGGATTTTTTTTATTATTTTTGCATCATTGGAAACCAGTGTCATGCGGACATTGGATCATGACTCCTCGGGAACAAACCTACGATTATGACAACTAAATGGAATTATCAACCGCTTACCACCCAGCAAAAGCGCCAGGCAGATGACGTCGCCGCAGCTTGCGGAGGCAATCAAGTCATAGCCGAATTGCTGGTTCGGCGAGGCGTAACAACTCCCCCCGAGGCCGACTCTTTCTTTTCTCCTTCTATTTCCGATCTGCACGACCCTTTCCTGATGCCAGATATGGATAAGGCCGTAAACCGTCTGAACGCCGCAATGGGCGCTAAAGAAAGAATCATGGTTTACGGAGACTATGACGTAGACGGCACTACGGCTGTGGCGCTCGTTTATAAATATCTGCAGAATTATTATTCCAACATAGAGTACTATATCCCCAGCCGGGACGACGAGGGATATGGCATATCGCTGAAAAGCATTGACTACGCCGCCGAACGCGGCATAAAACTCATAATCGTACTGGATTGCGGAATCAAGGCGATGTCAGAAATAGCTTATGCTAAAAAACTCGGCATCGACTTCATAATATGCGATCATCATGTGCCCGATGAAATTCTCCCTGACGCCGCAGCCATTCTTAATCCCAAAATGCCCGGATCCACATATCCATGCCAGTATCTGTCGGGGTGTGGGGTCGGATTCAAATTCATGCAGGCGTTCGCCAAGAGCAACGGTCTGACAAACCATAACGAGCTTGAGTCCCTGCTGGACTTGGCCGCCGTATCGATTGCAGCCGATATCGTTCCCATAGTCGGCGAAAACCGGGTGATGGCTTACCACGGACTCCGTAGGCTGAACTCCAACCCCAATCTCGGACTTCGAAGCATAATCCGCCTGTGCAAACTAACCAACAAAGATGTCACGATTTCCGAAGTAATATTCAAAATCGGACCGCGCATAAATGCCTCCGGCCGCATGCAGAGCGGTATGGAAGCCGTTGATCTGCTTGTATGCCGTGACCTGCACGAAGCTTATGAGAAAGGCAAGGATATAGACCAATACAACCGCGACCGTAAGGAACTTGACAAGAAAATCACCGATGAAGCCAACACTCTGATTGAACAGAACGTGGGTATTGTAAACGGGAAACGGTCAATTGTTATCTATAACAAAAACTGGCATAAAGGCATCATCGGAATCGTGGCGTCACGCTTAACAGAATTATATTACAAACCCGCAGTGGTGCTTACACTCAGCAACGGCCTTGCCACGGGCTCGAGCCGCTCCGTCCAGGGATTCGACATTTATGCGGCAGTCAACTCAACGAGGCATCTGCTTGAGAATTTCGGAGGTCATACTTATGCGGTGGGATTGTCACTGAAAGAAGACAACATACCTGAATTCAGCCGGCTCTTCGAAGACTATGTTGCAACGCATATACAGCCAAACCAACTGGAGCCCCATCTTGACATAGACGCGGATATAGAATTCGCCGACATCACCCCCGAATTACTGAACATGCTCAAGAAGTTCAATCCTTTCGGCCCGGGGAACCAGAAGCCCGTGTTCCGTACCCGCAACGTCTTTGATTTCGGCACTTCCAAACTCGTCGGCAAAAATCTGGAGCATATCAAGCTCGAACTGGAAGACAACTCCACAAGCCATGTCATCAACGCCATTGCCTTCAACATGTCCCAATACTTCGAGCATATACATGCACATAAACCAATAGACATCTGCTACACCATCGAACAGTCCAAACGCGGCAACAATTCGGACTCCATCCAGTTGATGATACGCGACATGCGCCCCAGCAATTCTGACAAGTGACACCGGTTGAAGTCCTGAAAAAACACTGGGGCTACGATGCTTTCCGACCTTTGCAGGAAGACATCGTGAACTCTATATTGTCCGGCCACGACACTCTGGGACTCATGCCTACTGGAGGCGGTAAATCCATTACATTCCAAGTCCCGGGAATGATGCTCGACGGCCTGACCGTCGTAGTGACTCCGCTGATATCACTTATGAAGGATCAGGTGGACAACCTTCGCCGGCGACGCATAAGAGCCGTGTTCCTCCATGCAGGTATGACAATGCGCGAGCGAAACATCGCCATGGAACATCTGGTGAACGGCAAAGCCAAATTCCTGTATATATCTCCTGAACGTCTTGGATCGCAGAAATTCATGCAGGAAATCCGCATGCTTCCGGTAAGGCTGATCGTGGTGGACGAAGCGCATTGCATCTCGCAGTGGGGCTATGATTTCCGTCCATCTTATCTCAACATCAAGAGCCTTCGCCGAATACATCCCGAAGTGCCGGTCCTGGCGTTGACCGCAACGGCCACACCCGAGGTAGCCGAAGACATCTGCCGCAACCTTGAAATGAGAAGTCCAAGGATGCTGCGGATGAGTTTCGTACGTTCCAACCTTTCCTATCTTGTCCGACCTACCGAAACCAAAATTCAGGAAGTGTTCCATATTCTGAGCCGCACCTCAGGAACGGCTATCGTTTACGTCCGCAGTCGTAAACGAACAGGTGAAATAGCCGATTTCCTCACATCTTCCGGCATCCCGTCGGCAGCGTACCACGCCGGGCTGGATTATGAGCTGAAAGAGGAACGGCAGAATGCCTGGCAACAGAACCGCATACGGGTGATGGTCGCGACAAACGCTTTCGGTATGGGTATTGACAAACCCGATGTGCGCGTTGTGATACATTTCGATCTGCCGCCGAGCCTGGAGGAATATTATCAGGAGGCTGGACGCGCCGGCCGAGACGGCCTAACATCATATGCAGTCCTGCTTACTTCCCGGACAGATGCGGCGTTGTTGCGGCGCCGCGTGTCCGAAAATTTCCCCGACCGCGAAGTCATAAGAAAAATTTATGAGCGAACGTGCAATTTTCTGTCAGTTTCCTTATATGAAGGCTACGAATCAATCCACGACTTTGACTTGGACATCTTCTGCAACACTTTCCATTATCAGAAACGGCAATGTCTGGCCGCTCTCCATATTCTCGGACAGGCCGGATATATGCAATACATAGAAGATGCCGACCGACGCGGGAAGGCCATGATAACAGTGACACGCGAAGAACTGTACCATCTCTCGGGAATAAGTCAATCCGGGGAAAAGCTATTGAACCTAATGTTAAGAAAATACACCGGACTTTTCACCGATTATCAGCCTATATCCGAAAATGTCCTGGCATCGGAACTACAGACCGACCCGCAGAGCATTTATGAGTCAATGCTTGAACTGAGCAGAGCAAAAATCGTATCCTATATTCCTCCAAGCCGCATTCCTTTCATATATCTTCCAACCTCGCGTGAAGAACCGAAATATGTACAGATCGGCAAAGATATTTATGAAGGGCGTCACGAACGAATGAAGCGCCGTGTGGAAGCAATGATCCACTATGCGTTCAGTAATTCTGGATGCCGTGAGAACATGATGCTCGAATATTTCGGAGAGGAAGCCGGTGTGGCTTGCGGACGTTGCGACATATGCCGGGGAAAACGTCCTGTGAAGAAAGGATTGTCCGAAGATGCGATCAGCAAAATCATGGCTTATGTCAAAGCGCGTCCGCGCGGTGCCGATTTCCGAATTATGGATCACGACATAAGCATCAAAACCGACGACCTGATACGTTTGCTGTCCTTCCTGTGTTCCGAAGGTTATCTGGAACTTCGCGACGGAGTCTACTACATCAAGTAGTGGGGGCGCCGAAACTGGAGCTGTAACCGTCATTGTGACCCGGATGTCCGTTAGTGAGCTGTGATGCCAGTTTCACCGTATGAGGGCCGGCATTGGAATTGAGTTCGTCCAAAACACTCATCAATCTGCGAGAACGCAGAGTGGCCTCAAGACATATGTTGTCCTCCTCGAAAAGAGAGGGGGCTATCTCGCGCGCATGGGAAAGGTCCTTCAGCACTACTCCCGCACGTTTATATGCCACACCGGGCTGGAAAATGCGCTCCAACAAAGCCACACCGGCGTTGGTGATTGCTATGGTGTCGAATGTCGGCGCCTCGAAAGTATATGATGCGGACGGACTATGATAGCCCTGCTCCATATGGAAACGATTTGTCTGCAGAAACACCGAGAGACATCCGCACTGGCCTCCCTGACTCCTTAAAGTCTTGGATACATGGGCACAGTAGATCGCTATGCGGGCCCGGAGATAATCAAAATCATCCACATCCATAGGGAATGTACGGCTCTCGCTGATACTGTCCTGTAATGTACGGTTCTTAAATTCCAGCTGAATGCAATCCTCTCCGTGAAGCTCACGCCATGAACGTTCTCCCACCACCCCCAACATACCTCGGATCCATTCCAAAGGCTTGCGCGCAAAATCCCCTATGGTGTATACTCCATTGCCGTACAGCCGTTTTGCAAGTCTTCTCCCTATTCCCCACATTTCATTGATGACCAGACGGTCACAGATATCCATCCAATCGGATTCCCTTTCCAACACCACTACGCGTCGTCCGCTTTTCTTTCCCACTTCCGTCGCGATCTTTGACAATGTCTTGCTCGGTGCGAATCCTACCGTCACCGGTATGTGCTCTTCCTCCCAGCACGTCCGGCAAATGGCCTCTCCTATCGCTGCCAGTTCTGCTACCGGTATACCGTCCATTATCAGAAAAGACTCATCCACAGAATAGTCCAGAGTGCCTGGTGCATATCGGCGCAGGATGCCGTGAATACGTAAAGAAATCGCCCTGTACAGAAGATGATTGCCTGACAGTGCCGTGACTTGCCCCCGCGCCATCAGATCGCGAATCTGAAACGCCGGCTGACCCATGCGTATTCCAAGCCGCTTTGCCTCATTGCTGCGCGCTACGACACATCCGTCGTTGTTGCTCAGCACAACAACGGCACGGTTCTCAAGCTCACGGTTCAGTGTCCGTTCGCAACTTACAAAAAAATTATTGCAGTCAGCCAGCCCGATCATGTTCGTTAAGTGGAAATCCGTTTACAAATTTAATACACGGACGGCATTCCCACAAACTTTCTCGCAAACCCATTAAAAATTAACATTGTGAATTAACATCTGGCCGGATTGTAAAAAAAATTTTGATATGCAACCGACAATTTGTATATTTGCATTGTTATAATTAATGAAGTTAAAAATTCACCATCTGAAACAGATTATAAACCATCAAAACTTAAAGATATGAAACCTCTTCACATCATTCTGTCTGTACTTGGCGGCGCGATCGCCGGTGCGGCCGTAGGTCTTCTGGTTGCTCCCGAAAAGGGCACGGACACCCGTTCCAAAATAGTGGAATTCCTCAAAGAGAAAGGAATCACTCTGAAGAAAGAGAAGCTTGACGAACTGGTTGACGAGATCGAGGACCAGGTTAAGGAAGCCCTGTGACAAACAAAACAGTCATAAACACGATACCTACACATATAAAATGAAATCATTGACACTAATCTCCGCCTTTGTGGGCGGTGCAATCGCAGGATGTGCGGCAGCTCTGCTGTTCGCCCCCGAGAAAGGTGCCGAAGTACGCACCAGAATCTGCGACATTCTTCGCAAACATGGCTGCACAGTCAGCGACGCAGAGGTTGACGCCCTTGTCGCCGAACTTGCTTCCACTGAAAAATAAAATCCACATGCTTCCCGGCCCTACCCGGACCGGGAAGCATTTTTATAACCGCAGGCGTTCTTCTGCGTTTAATACCGTCATCTGCTTATGAGATTGAAATTGCTGAATGATATCCAGAACATATTCGATCAGGGCAAAACCTGGATCAGCTTGGAAATCAGCTACGCCAAACTGACGTTGGCTGAAAAAATGACATTGCTGCTCACCACTCTGATCATAGGGTTCATATGCGCCTTAATGGGATTCGTTGTGATAATTTTGTTCAGTTTCGCTCTTGTAGAACTGTTCAAATTGCTGATGTGTCCGGCCTTGGCTTATGTAACTGTCGGCGGTATTATACTGCTGTGCCTTGTACTGTTGTGGTTGTTCCGCGAGCCTCTGCTCCTGAATCCTCTGGCACGCATGCTGACTCGGATACTCATCACTCCCCATACCGAAAACGAGGAGGGAACGACATCAAACCATAATTCTTGAACTCATATATCTATGGCTACAACAGAAATAATAAAAGTAGAGACTTCGGTTGATCAGAGAGCTCCCAAAAAAGAGTTCAAAGGTTACACCATGGAGGAACTGCGTTATCAAAAAGCTCTGGCTTCTTTACGCAAGGAATTCTGCAGATACAAAGTAGCCAGCAGCATACAAAGTCTCAAGAGACCTTTCGGTGATTCAAAAATGACAAAGGCCCTTCCTGCAATAGGGTCAATCGTCTCCAGCGTACCTGCCGCGACCACTGCAGGGGGTATTGGAAAAACTTTGCTCAAGACCGTTACGGGACGCATGCGGCCCTGGGACTTTCTATTTTTGGGCGTATCTCTTCTGCCTCCTGCTTTCAAGATGATCAAGAAATTCCGCAAAAAGAAAAAAAATAAATCGTCATGATACTTCACTCCCTGCCAAAACGGGGAGTTATTTTTTACATCCTTAAACCTTACCATCCGGGACAAGTCATAATAAATATGAGCAAGGATTACTATAAATTGCGTGTCGACGCCGAACCGTGCGACACAGATATCACGGACTTGGCCGCCGCTTTTCTGGCCGATAACGGATTTGAGTCGTTCGAACCGGACCTGCATGGCCTTACCGCCTACATTCCCGTGGATGCCACAGACGATGTCGACGCCCTGTGCCGCGAATCACTGGAAGGATTTCCAATGAAGACCGAATTCTCTTTCAAAATCGAACGAGTTCAAGGGAGAGACTGGAACGAAGAATGGGAGAAAAATTATTTCAAACCAATCGTAATCGAAGGGCGCTGCGTCATCCATAGCAGCTTCCATCAGGACGTTCCCAAGGCCGAATACGATATCGTCATCGATCCCAAGATGGCATTCGGCACCGGTCATCATCACACCACCAGCCGTATGACGGCGTGGCTTTTGCAAGAAGATCTTGCCGGCAAGTCTTTGATCGACATGGGTACGGGAACAGGCATCCTCGCCATACTCGCCTCCATGCGCGGAGCGGAACCCGTCACGGGCATTGAAATCGATCCTGGCGCCTGGGAGAACGCCGTTGAGAACGCGGCTCTTAACCATCGCAACGTAAATATGATTCTCGGCGATGCCTCAGCGTTGGACAATTGCCACCCGGCCGACTTCTTTCTGGCGAACATAAACCGCAACATCATTCTCGATGATCTGGAACAGTATGTCGGGGCGCTACGCTCAGGAGGAGTCATGCTTCTAAGCGGATTCTATGACCATGATCTACCCATGATCATTGAGGCAGCGACAAAACTCGGACTGAACTATTCGGGCAAGAAACTCTCCGACAATTGGTGCGCCGCACGCTTTGTAAAAGCATAATAAACGCTTGCAACCCTATTGACACGATAGAAAATGACTGGAAAGTAACAGTGTCTACGTTTTGAGCAATTAACACAGTTTAACTATAAATTTTATGCTAAAATTTGGATTCTGACGTTGGATGTTGTAATTTTGTGTCCGGATTAATACAAACACACCAACTTTTAGATAATTTGAACTACCGAACCCTCAATATAAACCACACTGCCTATAGAAAACATTTACCCAACCAACAACTAAGCAGAATGGCAAACAACATGACCTTGACTGACGAACAGCTTGTCAAGGATTATGCGCAAGGATGCAATGATGCGTTCGATACGCTTCTGAAACGTCATCAGGACCGCATCTTCAACTATATCCTCAGAATCATAAAGAACGAGGACATAGCGAACGACATATTTCAGGAAACTTTTGTCAAGGCAATCCAGACCATCCGTCAGGGTCGCTATACCGAAAACGGCAAATTTCCCGCATGGATATCCCGGATCGCGCATAACCTGATTATTGATTACTACCGTCAGGAAAAGTCGGAAAATCTTCAGTCCACGGATCTCACGGATGCCAACATCTTGAATCGCAAAGAATTGTGTGAGCAGACCATTGAGGACGTGATGATATCCGACCAAATCAAGGCGGATGTCAAGATGCTGATTAAAGAACTCCCGGAATTGCAGCGACAAGTGCTGATGATGAGATATTATCAGTCCCTGAGCTTCAAAGAGATTGCCGAAATCACCGGGGTAAGCATCAATACCGCCTTGGGCCGTATGCGTTACGCAATTTTAAATCTGCGCCGCATCGCCAATGAGAAAGACATAGTATTAACCCTCTGAAAGAGACCACAATTCACCGCATTATCCGCTGCGCCGTAATTCTCAATTATGGCGCAGCGTCTTTTTATTATGACCTTTATCCTCCAAAGGACAGATGCGGCATACTTTACGTTTTGCACTTCTTCAAGCATTTTTAATGCATTACTTAAAATATAATTTGCACACATAGCGTTATATATGTGTAATTATCGGGACCATGGTCCCCTTGTCAGTACCAAACCTTATGCCTATGACCCACGATTACTCCACACAAAAAATTGACACCAAAAACAAAATAATGAAGAAACCAAAACAATCCTCACTGAATTTTATCAGGCAGTTCGCCCGCACTTATGTGGTGATGCAAGGTTGCTCTTTAGGCACAATGGTGATCAATTGACATTCAGTTCAAAGGACCGTTGGGGTCCTCTTTTATCAAAACCAATTATTTCGGCTTCATGATTCTGTCACGAGGCCGTTTCTTTTTATCCAGTCTCTCCTGCCGATCCTATTAGTCCTATATCTACAATCCTCTTTTCGGTTTTCAAAATTGATGGAATTTTTGTAAATTTGCGTTTTTTAAGTACTATCGGTTAAATTTAAACACTTAGAAGTTGTTTAAACTAATTTTTATGGTAAGATTTATTAATATTTTGAAGTGGATTTCTTCGATCGAAGAGACAGCGACCTCACGGTCGGTGCCGATGAGAGCGGAGAAAGACCCACAAAATATTAATAAAGATTGCCATAAAGTTTAAACTTCTTCACAAATTTTAGTAAACATAAATTAGTTTAAACAACTTCTTACTTAAGGCAAATAACTTCAATAGATATGGACAACAATGTCAACGAGGAGATCCTGACCGAGGGCACCGCGCCTGAAGGAGGTCTCAGTTTTGTAGAACAGGAGATTGTAAACGACCTTGCGGCAGGCAAGAACGGCGGACGGCTGAATACCCGCTTTCCGCCGGAGCCCAACGGATATCTGCACATAGGTCATGCCAAGGCCTTCATCATGGACTTCGGAGCGGCCGAGAAATTCGGAGGAACTTGCAACCTTCGTTTCGATGACACAAACCCTCAGAAAGAAGACACTGAATACGTTGAGGCAATCAAGGAGGATATCCATTGGCTCGGCTACGACTGGGGCGACCGTCTTTATTATGCTTCCGATTACTTTCCTCAGCTCTTCGAGCTGGCCAAACGCCTCATCCGCGAAGGAAAAGCATATGTCGATGAACAGACCAGCGAACAGATAGCTCAGCAGAAAGGCACTCCAACCTCTCCAGGCGTCCCCTCTCCTTACCGTGACCGTCCTGTTGAGGAGAATCTTGACCTGTTCGAGCGCATGAACGCAGGCGAATTCGACGAGGGGTCAATGGTGCTCCGCGCAAAAATTGACATGGCCTCGGACAACATGCACTTCCGCGACCCCATAATGTACCGTATCATCAAGACTCCGCACTGGCGAACCGGCGACACTTGGAAAGTATATCCCATGTACGACTTCGCCCATGGCCAGAGCGATTACTTCGAAGGCGTGACCCACTCCATATGCACTTTGGAATTCGTCCCTCATCGCCCATTGTACGAGTACTTCGTGCGTGAACTGGCCGACGAGTCATATTGCCCCCGTCAGATTGAATTCAACCGTCTCAACCTCACCTACACCGTGATGAGCAAACGCAAGCTTCTGCAGCTTGTAAAGGAAGGGCTCGTGGCAGGTTGGGACGATCCCCGTATGCCCACCCTCCGTGGTCTGCGTCGTCGCGGATACACACCGTCTTCAATCAAAAATTTCATAACCCGCATCGGTTATACAAAATATGAGGCCCTGAACCATATAGAACTTCTCGAACACTCCATACGAGAGGATCTGAATGCTACGGCTACCCGCGTAAGCGTGGTGCAGAATCCTGTAAAACTCATCCTCGACAATTATCCCGAGGGCAAAACCGAGATGATGGAAATGGACAACAATCCCGAGAATCCCGCCGAAGGAACGCATCAGATGCCTTTCACCCGTGAGCTCTGGATTGAAAGAGAAGACTTCATGGAGAATCCTCCGAAAAAATTCTTCCGTATGTCGCCCGACAAGGAAGTGCGTCTGAAGGGTGCGTATATCGTGAAATGTACCGGAGTGGTCAAGGATTCCGACGGCAATATCACAGAAATACACGCCACATATGACCCGGAGACACGCAGCGGACTTCCGGGCGCCGACCGCAAGGTGAAAGGCACTCTGCATTGGGTGAGCGTCCCGACGGCTCTACGCGCAGAGATACGTGATTACGACCGTCTCTTCGCCGTAGAGAATCCTTCCGCCGAGGAAGGTGACTTCCGCGAGCTGCTTAATCCTGACTCGCTGAAAGTCCGCGACAACGCCATGATCGAGCCTTGGCTGGCGGAACGCGTCAATGTAGGCGACCATTACCAGTTCCAGCGTCTGGGATATTATGTGGTCGACAAGGATTCAACTCCAGGACACCCCGTGTTCAACAAAACTATCGGTCTTAAGGACACCTGGGCCAAAGTTCAAAAGAAAGGATAGAAGTTGTTTAAACTAATTTTTATGGTAAGATTTATTAATATTAGCTCCTTGCAGTCGCTGAGCTAAAGGTTTTGGAGCAGATTTGGCCGATTGAACCCCGAAGGGCTCGGGGAACGTAAGTGACCCAACAGGGAGCAACCGATCGGTTGGTCCCGATGAACGCGGTCAAAGGTGCCCAAAAGATTAATGAAGATTGCCATAAAGTTTACACTTCTTCACAATATTTTAAACGTAAATTAGTTTAAACAACTTCAAGCTATGTTCAGCAAAGAAACTTATGTTCAGCGTCGCGCCGAACTGAAGAAACGCGTGGGATCGGGACTGCTCCTGTTTCTCGGCAACGACGATTGCGGTATGAACTATACCGACAACACGTATAATTTCCGTCAGGATTCCACATTCCTCTATTATTTCGGCCTTCCCTTCGCCGGCTTGGCCGCGGTGATCGACATCGACAACGACCGTGAGATAATTTTCGGTGACGAACTCACCATCGACGACATCGTATGGATGGGCACGCAACCGACTCTTCACGAGAAGGCGCACAGCGTCGGCGTCGACAACGTCCTCCCCGCTTCCTCATTGCGCGACGTGCTCGACAAGGCAAAAGCGTCCGGTCAGACTTTGCGTTATCTTCCGACCTACCGCCCCGAGCACGTCATCAAATTGTGGCGTCTATTGGACATCAAGCCCGGCGACGAGAAACCCTCGGTGGAGCTCATCCGCGGAGTGGTGGACATGCGCAACCACAAGACTCCCGAGGAGATCGAGGAGATCGAGAAGGCCTGCGACGTCACCGCCGACATGCACATAGCCGCCATGAAGGCCGTTCAGCCAGGAATGCACGAGTATGAGATCTCGGCGCTGATAGAATATACGGCCGCCAAGAACAATTGTCCGTTGTCCTTCCCCACCATCTGCACTGTCAACGGACAGACTCTTCATAACCATTACCACGGCAACATAATAAAGCCCGGCGACATGGTGCTGGTTGACGCCGGCGCCGAGAGACCCTCGGGATACGCCGGCGACATGTCGTCAACCATTTGCGCGGGGCGCACTTTCACGCCCCGCCAGAAGAGCATCTACGACATACAGGTAGCTTCGCATCTCGCCGCCGTGGAGATGCTTGCTCCCGGAGTACCGTTCTTAGATGTCTACGAGCGCGCCAGCGAGGTGATATGCGCCGGCATGAAGGATCTCGGAATCCTCAAGGGCGACCCGATGGACGCTGTCAAGGCCGGCGCGCACGCCATGTTCTTCCAGTGCGGTCTCGGACACATGATGGGTCTGGACGTGCATGATATGGAGAATCTTGGAGAAGTGTACGTAGGCTACGACGGCAAACCGAAGAGCACTCAGTTCGGACGCAAGTCCCTGCGTCTGGCGCGCCCTCTGGAGGAAGGTTTTGTCCTCACTATCGAGCCCGGTGTATATTTCATTCCTGAATTGATCGACCTTTGGAAAGGGGAAGGCCGCTTCACCGACTTCATCAATTACGACGAGCTTGAAAAATGGCGTGATTTCGGAGGAATCCGCAACGAAGAGGACTATCTGATCACCGCCAACGGCTCCCGTCGTCTGGGCAAAAAGATTCCGTTGACTACAGAAGAAGTTGAGGCTTTAAGATGACCCGTTCGTCCAAATCCATCGCTCTCGGAGCAGTCGCTGTGCTCAGCTGGTCGACTGTCGCCACTGCGTTCAAGATAGCGTTGAGCCACCTCACCACCTACCAGATGGTGCTGGTGGCAAGCCTTACCGCTCTGGCAATATTCACCGTATGGATGTGCGTATGCCGTTCATGGGGAGAGTTGCGTTCGCTCGCTCCCGCCGTCTGGGGGCGTTTCGCCCTCCTGGGGCTTATATCCCCGGTGGCGTACTATCTCGTCCTGTTCGAGGCTTACGACTATCTCCCCGCGCAGATCGCACAGCCGGTGAACTATTTCTGGCCCATCATCCTCACCGTACTTCTCGCCGTGATCTCCCACAAGTCCATTCCCGCCTCCAAATACATCGGTATGGCGGTGTCGCTGGCGGGTGTGACGGCGATATCAATAGGAGGCAAAGGAATCACGGGCTCTATCTCCGTCATCGGTCTCGTACTGTGCGTGGGAAGCGCTTTTCTCTGGGCTTGCTACTGGATAGTCAACGACAGTCTCAAGGACAAGGTCAGCGAAGGCTCTTCTTTGTTCCTTACGTTCCTGTTCGGCACAATATATTTAGGCATCGGAACATTGTTTGTCCCGATGCCCGCTATGAGTCTTGAAGGTATTCTTTCCGGAATGTATATAGGGACGTTCGAGATGGGAGTGCCTTTCATTTGCTTCGGCCTGGCGATACGTCACACCGACAATCCCGCTCTGATCAATCAGATGTGTTATCTCGCTCCGTTCCTTTCCCTCTTCTTTATCTCGATGATTCTCGGCGAGCCGATAATGCCCACCACCTACCTCGGATTGGCTTTGATCGTTGGCGGTCTGGTCTACAACCAGTACTTCGCGGGCCGCGTTCGCCGCAAAGCGTTGGACTAAGGAACTGTTTAAATTTATTTTCAGAGAATTTTGAGGGTTGTTTTTGAGATGATTTCGCAAGTTGAGGATTGAGCAATTGCAATATTGCGACTGACGAAACTTGGCGAAATCAGCCAAAAAGAACCTCAAAATTCCTGAAAGAATTCTCTATAACAAATTTTTCGTAATAAATTTAAACAGTTTCTAATCCTCCTTTTCAAGCAAAGCGGTCATCGGGCCGTTCTTTTTATCGTATTTCGCGCCAAGATCTGTCAGTTTTCTGCAGGTCTTGGCGATGCTTTGTTGACCCTCCGACAGTTTCTGGTAAGCGTCATTGTAGCTCTTCTGCGCTCCGTCGAGAGCCTTGCCCATTTTCTGCATATGCTCCACGAACTGCCGTATGCGGTCCAGCATCTCGTCGGCCAATTTGAAGATCTGCGCGTGGTTGTCGGCCTGCGCCTGCTGACGCCAGTTAAGGTCGATGATCTTCAAAGCCGCGAACAATGTCTGCTCGTCGGCTATGTACACCCGCTGCTCCATGGCCTCGCGCCACAGCGACGGATCCTTTTGGGTGGCGACATACAGAGCCTGAGTAATGGGCACGAACATGATCACATAATCCAGCGCTCCCGTCAGATGCTTGGCGTAATCCTTTCCCGCCAGTTCCTTCACATGCTTTTTCAGGCTCGATATATGCTCGGCGAGATATTTGTCGCGCTCCATGGGAGTCTCCGCGTCATTGAAATTGAAGAACGCCTTCAGCGACACTTTCGAGTCCACCACCACATCATGCCCCTTCTCTATGTGCAGGATCACGTCCGGTTGCAGTCCGGATCCTGCTTCTCCAAGGACTCTGCGGCCGTTTTCCTGTATGAATTCCTGTGTGTGGAAATGAATTCCTTCCTTCATCCCGGTGGACTCAAGCAATTCCGTCAGTATGCGTTCACCCCAGTTACCCTGGCCCTTGTTGCTGAGGGTCAACGCGCTCACAAGCTTGTCGGCGCTCTCCTTGGCTTTCAGACTTTGCTCAAGCACACTTTTGATTCCCTGCTGAAGTTCTCCGTTGAAACCGGTGTTCTTCAGCGTGTTCTCCTTCACAGCCTCCTGCATGCTGGCTATGTTGCGGTTCAGGGGTTCCATGATGCTGTTGAGCTTCTCCTGGCTCATGGCGGCG
>USIY01000010.1 GCA_900554845.1 uncultured Bacteroidales bacterium
GAGTTCTGGAACGCCGCGAAGAAGAATATCGAGGATGTGTTCGCTCTGAATATTTATTCGCTGGTGCCCAAATGGCTCGACAATTTCACCGAAAGCAACGAGAACAATTCCGAGTCGCTGGTGGAGATCAATTTCAAGAACGGCCTTGTGGACGGTAAGGAAGTGGGCAATCAGCGTGCAAAGTTCCTTGGCCTTTACATCTCCTCGGGCGAGGGTGCCTGGGACGACGGCTCGGCCCGCGACTGGCTGCTGGATGAGTTCGACAAGGAGCGCGACAAAGACGGCAACATGGATTTGCGCAAACGTTACACTTTGATCTGGAACGATCCTACCGACAATACCAATTACTATGGCAAGACCTATGCCGAGTGGGATGCTTCGGAACACTTCCTTAAGAAATGCTACTGGCGCAAGTACACAAGCGTCGACACCGACAATCTGCCCGAGGACTATGCCAGCGGCACCAATTTCCGTCTGTTGCGTCTGGCCGACGTCTACCTGATGTACGCCGAGGTTCTGAACGAGCTCGGCACCGATCGCGCCACTGCTGTGGAGTACATAAACAAGGTGCGTCGTCGTGTAAATATGAGCGACCTGAACGCTTCGATGTTCAACGACTACGAGACTCTGAAAGAACAGTTGCGTCATGAACGTCTGGTGGAGCTCTGCGGCGAATGTACCCGCTGGAACGACCTTGACCGATGGGGCGATATCCATACGCAGGAGGGTGTGAATAAACTTGCCGAACGCGATGATGATTTCAAGTCCTTCAAAGTGGGGCAGACTTACCTCTATATGATTCCCGAGCATGAGATCTCTCTCTTCCCCGGACTGAAGCAGAATCCAGGTTATTAATGATTTAATGATAGAAAATGAATAAGTATATAAAATTTCTGACCGTTCCGGCACTGGCGATAATATTCGCATCGTGCGCTGACACAGACGGTAACGGAGAAGGAGAGTTTGTGTGGGAAGGCAGTGAGAATCCCGAGAACACCTCTTACCGCAATCCGGTATGGGAGCCTTCTCTGGCGGGAGGAACCGTGCTGAAAGGAGCGTCGAATTTTGCCGCCGTGTCTCAGGAAACGCAGTGGGCCGCAGGGCTGGACTACGCATGTCCTTCGCTGCAGTCTTCGGATCTCATGTCCTGGTCGTCCAATCAGACGGCGTTCACGTACCGTGAGGTCACCGGAGAAACTGATCCGGAAACCGGAGAGCCTGTGGTGACCGGCAGTTATCCGGACTGGATTACGGGCAGGATCACAAATGTATCGGCAGATTTTGCCCGCACCATCAACGGTGCCAATTATTGGATGGTGTACACCACTGATTCCGACAATGCTATCGGAGCTGCGTCGGCATCCTCAGGCATGGGGCCTTACAACGACATGGGCAAATTCCTGGACGCCTCGACTCTGGGTGTCACTGAACTGAAATATCCGCATCTGTCCGTCCTTCAGTCCGTAAACTATTATCTGGGATACAGTACGGAGAACGGCAGCTATATCCAGCAGTTGAACCTGCGTCGCGGCAAGGCTCCGACTCTTAAAGGCTCCGCGACTAAGGTAGCGGGCCCCGGATTCAAGAACATCTGTCTTTTCCGTAGTGGCAATTCCGAATTCTATCTCCTCGGCACCGTCACAGATGCCGACGGATCTACCGAGATTCGCTATGGCAAGGCCTCGAAAGTTACCGGCCCTTACCTGGACCGCAAGGGTGTGGCTTTGACCGACGGTGCATCCGACGGAGAGATACTGATACAGGGTGGCGAAGAGTTCGAATCGCCTTGCAATCCGATGCACGTGTTCCAAAGCGAGAACGGGTTCTGTTATGTGGCCTATAATGCGACGGAGATATCCAAGAAGAAGATGCCAAGCGGTTTTGCCCGTCAGCCTATGTTCATCAACCCTGTTCAGCTGGACGAAGAGGGTTGGTTCAATTCGACAATCGTGCCGATGAAAGGCTGGACTGCTCCCAAATATCAGTAAACCAATAAGAAAACGATCAACCTTAATATGCCTCCGGGGCCTATGCGATCCCGGAGGGTAGAAAATCTATTGACAAAATTCAATACAAACAATCATGAAACAAGCTACTTTTCTGATTCTTGGTGCCGCAGCAGCACTCGGATTCAACGCATCGGCGGCCGATTTTACCGTTGGCTCCCAGAACACGACGCAGTGCGTGATATACCCCGGTATCTGCGAAATTGATATCAACGGGGACGGAATCCTTGACCTGATCTACTCCGGTGAGGTGCGCGACGCAGCAATTGCCGGCCGTATCATCGAAGACGCCGAAGGCAACGAGACGCAAATCGGCAACAACACGTTCCAGATGGTATGGAATCCAACCACCAACAGCTATGATATCAGCGAATTTCCCTATTATTTCGCCAACAAGGCATATTTCGCGGTGGCCGACTGGAACGGTGACGGCAAGCCTGATTTCTACGCAACGGGCGAAGCTTCGATGGGTCTGCACAACGTGGAGTTCGGTATGTTCCTTAACAATGGCGACGGTACATTTACACGCACTCAGATAACTGTGGTCGACGAGTCAGGTTCGGAAATCACTCCCTTCGATCCCCGTACCGTAGATGTCGCCGACTTCAACAGCGACGGTCTGCTGGACATGGTTGTGACAGGATGGAAAGCCGACGCCTCGGATGTGCGCCACAATTACAACATGGTCCTGATCAACCAGGGCGACATGAAGTTCAAGGCCACCAATACCGATCTGTTGCTGTACGGCAACAACCCCTATGAGCTTGCATTGAATCTTCTTGTGGCCACTGACCTGAATAATGACGGATATGCAGATTTCCTTACGCAAGGAAACATAGATAATGCCGACGAGGCCGACAAACCAGTCAAGAACGGCAAAGTTATGGGGCGCACATTCGTAGCGGCGCTCAACCTTGGGATTGACGGCTTGAACGACGGTGTCCCGACCCTTTATGACCTGGGTCTGGCCGACGGAGTGGCCCATCACTACGGTCATGGCGGTTTTGAAGTTTGCGACTTCAACAACGACGGTGTGCCTGACATCCTTGTGGGAGGAGAATCGCCCAACGATGCCCGTGGCGACGGCCAGTGGGAGTACTTCTGGCAGTTGCTGAACGGTAAAATCACTTCCGACGGCGTCGCTTATACCGACGTTACCGGCAATCAAATATTCAACGGCAAGGATATCCGTCCCTTGAACGACGCCAAGCCAATCCGTGCGATCGACTACAACGGCGACGGCCAGTATGACCTATTTATGCCGGGATGGTGCACAGGAATGCTCGACGGCACCGAGAATACCCAGGCTGGATGGTTCTTCCCCAACAACAACGGTGCATTCGATTCATACGTGCGTGTGCCCGGAGCCTCGGAACTCGGAGTGTTCTTCACCGAAGACGGCGTAATGGGAGCCCGCAACTATGGTTTCTTAGGGCAGTCCTGGGACAGCAATTATTTCGACGATGAGTCAGATGTCATAAAGGGCCGCATGATGATGATGTCCAGGAACCCCTTCGGCGTTCCGGTACGTCCCGAAGCACCCGCGTCAGTAAATGCCGTTGTCAACGAGCATGAGGTTACTCTGGAATGGACGCCTGCCGCTTCCTCTCAGAAGAACGTTACTTTTGACTATTATATCAAAAATACCGCCACTGGCAAATTCTACCGCGGCATCACGGCTACAGTCGGGGGTGAGAACGACGGAGTACGCAACACCATTGCGCAGGGTCGTGCCTTTATGGCAAGAAAAGTGACTCTGAACAATATTCCCGCCGGCAATTATGAATGGGGCGCACAGACTGTCGACGCCGCTATGAATGGCTCGAAGTTCAGGACCGGCTCCTTCACCGTAGGTGGCTCGGGTGTGAGCGGAGTGACCGGCGACAACAGTCCGGTGGTTGCCGTTGAGTATTATGATATCGCCGGCCGTCGTCTGAATGAAGTTCCTGTCAAAGGAATCATTATCAAAAAGAATATTAGAGAGAACGGCTCCGTTTCTGTTGTAAAGGAGATCTTCTGATTATTCCGATTAAAGTGCAGGACCTTGGCTCGGTTCCGGGTCCCGCACTATTCTTAGAAACTGTTTAAATTTATTACGAAAAATTTTTTATAGAGTGTTCTTTCAGGAATTTTGAAGTTCTTTTTGGCTGATTTCGCCAAGTATCGTCAGTCGCAATATGGCAATTGCTCCATCCTCAACTTGCGAAATCATCTCAAAAACAACCCCAAAATTCTCTGAAATAAATTTAAACAGTTTCTTAATGATTCAGAGGTGGGCAATTATGAAAAAACTAATCACTTTCGCACTTGCGCTGGCAGCCTCATGTTTTGCGTGTGTCGGTCAGTCCCTTGTCTCGATGCCTGTGGTGCAGAACCCTCTGTTCGGGGTGTCGACCAATGAGGTCAATGCCACATTCCCGGAGGATTCTCCTTCGGTTATTTTGGGAAGCGATCTGGTAATAACCGGAGGGAGCGGTACGTATTCCTACCGTTGGTACGACAATTCAGGCCAGGATCTGGGCTATGAATCCACACTGCAGGTATCGGCGCCGGGCAAATATCTGCTCGATGTCAAGGACACCTGCGACTGTCTGCAGACTGTCAATTTCAATATATCAGTATCGGGCGTGGATGATATTCGCGCATCGAAAGCAAAAATCAGTTTCGACTCAATGTGCGGTCAGGTTGACATCGAGGGGTTCGACCCCGTTCAACTAAGCGCCGTCGATATGTCCGGGCGGCTCTCGGCCGTCATCGACCATGGCGGAGTGGTGTTCCACACTGCCGATCTCTCCTCGCTTACGGGTGGCGTTTATATAATCACGCTTACAGATTCGCGCGGTTCCGTCACCTCCCTGAAATTGATTAAGTAACAGCCCCAAATATATAGCAATAATGAATCTTCGCAATTTCATAACATTGACACTTATGTCGGTGGCCGTTGCAGGCGCCATGGCCGGGCGCCATGTCAGCTATGCCCGTGCGAATCAGAACGTAACCTTGGATTTAAACTGGGGCCCTGACAATTATGGAGACATCGTGTGGCAGACATCAGCCGACAACGGCAAGACATGGACCACGGTCGCCAATGCGACTTCTTCCACATATACAGTCCGCGTAACGGGTCCGGCTCTGTATCGTGCAGTTGTCACTGGCGATCCCGCATGTCCTCCTGTCATCGAGGAAAGGGAGATCAGGACTCTCGTAATTGATTCCGAAGTCATGACCAACGGTTCCGATTACGCCGAGATGGAAGTTTCTGCCCCCGATCTGAAAGACATCGACATAAAGGAATATGGTTTTACCGCGGCCATGGCGGGTGTGGCCAGATCGTACACTCTGCTTCCACGTTACCGCGTGGGAGACAAACCCGCTTTTGACACCAAGGGTAATTTCACATTGCGGTGCGTTGGCCTGAAACCCTCGACCAATTACTCTCTTCGTCCCTATTTCGTCACTGCTGACGGATCTGTCGTTTTCGGCGGCGGCAAATCGGCTGCCACAATACCGGGACTGACGTTCGATACCGAGGATTGGATCATCGAGAAGACTTCCATGCGGATTCCATTCTCAATTCCCGGATATGACGGAGGCGATGCCCGTCCGGAACTGTGGTTCGGCAAGGACAGGAACTCATTGAAAAAATACGATGTCGAGAATCTCGGCGATAATAATTATAGGTCAGAATTGATTTCGGGACTTGTTCCCGGCACTTCATACGTTGTCGTAGTAAAGGCGGACGTTTATGGTCAGAAGACGGAAATCAGCAAGGATGTCAAGACTTGGTCCGACTATTCCCGGGTGCAGGTTGACAACACAGTGAGGCCCGTAAGCCATGTAGTGGAATGGGACAACAAGAGTCTTGTGACGTTGACTCCGGAAAATCTGCAGGTGGAATATCCTCGCATGTGTCGTGTCGATGAAAACAAAATCCTGCTTACTTACCATGGGGGCGCTTCGGATCATTGGCAGAACTCCTATCTGCGCAAAAGCTATGATAACGGCCGGACGTGGACCGACCCTGTCGAGATATATAAAGTAGGCAACCAGTTTCTGGGGAGCGGTTATAACCGCATCTGCAATCCGGAGATGACCAGACTGTCCAACGGATGGATAATTCTGACGGTCGTTGCCAACGCCAATCCGGAAACTAATGACAATTGCAAGGTTCTGGCATGCATTTCCAAAGACGGAGGAGAGACGTGGGGTGATCCCATAGTAGTGGGGCGGGGGCGCACATGGGAGCCGCAGGTGATTCAGATGCCTGACGGTGAACTGGAACTGCTTGTTTCCTCCGAGGCTTATTGGTGGGATCATCAGCGTGACAATCTTTTTCAGGAAATTCTCAGTACCCGTTCCACCGACAACGGTGAGACGTGGACCACCTATAAGCGTGCCAGCTACAAGCCGGGGGCCCGCGACGGCATGCCTGTCAGCGTAGTGATGCAGGACAACAAAGGAGTGATGTTTATCGAGGAGAGTGTCAACGGGGGTATTCCTCCGTCGCTTCAGCATCGTACGCTCGACGGCGAATGGGATACCGCGGACTGGGACGGACAGCAGGACGACCGAAGGTGGCTTACCAAGCTAAACAACGGCGCCGGCGCTCCCCACATGATTCAGCTTCCCACCGGCGAGTTCCTGATCATGGCGCATTCCAACCAGACCGGAAGCGTATGGCAGACCAACAGGTCGCAGGTGATCATGGCTGACAACACCGGTCATAATTTCAAGTATTCGCGGGTGCCCCTGTCAGGAACGGCGCTTCCCGCTCAGTGTGGCGCATATTATGCATCCTTCTTCCTTTATGATAATGACACCGTATGGCTGCTGTTCACCAAAGCTCAGTACGACGGAACCAGACGTGTGGAAAGCGATGTGGTGATGATGCCCGGAAAGATTGTAGAAAAATAATATTGTTACGATATGGAAATCAAGCATATAATAACACTCGTCGGACTGGCGGTATCCATGCGTGCGTCTGCATGGACACCGGCCGGCGACAAAATCATGACATCCTGGGGCGAGTCGCTCGATCCTTCGAGTGTATGGCAGGAATATCCGCGCCCCATAATGGAACGTGCGGAGTGGAAGAACCTGAACGGCCTCTGGGATTATGCGATTGTCCCTGCCGGTACTTCCGGAGGTGCGGTGGAATTTGACGGACAGATTCTTGTCCCGTTTTGCGCCGAGTCCGCGCTCTCGGGGGTAGGCAAGGAAGTGGGTGAGGAGAATGCCTTGTGGTACCGGCGTGATTTCACTGTTCCGGCGTCGTGGAGAGGCAGAAATGTACTCTTGAATTTCGGTGCCGTGGACTGGAAGGCCGACATATGGGTAAACAATGTGAAGGTAGGTTCCCACACCGGCGGTTTCACACCCTTCTCGTGCGACATAACTCCGGCACTCCGCAGTGGCGACAATACGCTTACTGTACGTGTATGGGATCCGTCGAACCGTGGTCCGCAACCACGCGGAAAACAGGTCTCGAATCCCGGTGGCATCTGGTACACTCCAGTCACGGGTATCTGGCAGACCGTATGGCTTGAGCCGGTGAACCCGGAGCATCTGAAATCTTTGCGGATATTGCCTGATATTGACAATCACACTCTGAGTGTGAGTGCGGTACCATCGGAAACCTTGCCGGGCCAGATGGTTGAGGTTACGGTAAGTGACGCGGGTCGCACAGTGGCGCAGGCCAAAAGCATAAACGGCGAGCCTGTGGTAATTGATATGCCGCACGATGTGCAGTACTGGTCGCCGGCTAATCCTAAACTGTACGACTTGGAGATAATTCTCCGCAAACCTGACGGCAAGGTTTCGGACAGGGTGAAGAGTTATGCGGCCATGCGTAAGTTTTCGACGGCTCGTGATGAAAACGGTATTGTGCGACTTCAGTTGAACAACAAGGATATGTTCCAGTACGGACCTCTTGACCAGGGATGGTGGCCCGACGGCCTCTATACGGCGCCAAGTTATGACGCGATGGTTTATGATGTCGACAAGACTCTGGACTGGGGATTCAATATGATCCGCAAGCATATCAAGGTGGAGCCGGCGCTGTGGTACACCTACTGCGACCGCAAAGGAATAATAGTCTGGCAGGATATGCCGAGCGGCGACAGCAATCCGGAATGGCAGAACCATCGTTACTTCGACGGCACTGAGTTGAAACGCAGCGATGCGAGCGAGGCCACTTACCGTAAGGAATGGCGCGAGATTATGGATTGTCTGTACAATTATCCATGCATTGGTGTATGGGTGCCCTTCAATGAGGCCTGGGGCCAGTTCAAGACTCCCGAAATCACGGCCTGGACCAAGGCATACGATCCTTCGCGTCCTGTCAACCCTGCCAGCGGCGGTAATTTCTACACTTGCGGCGATATCCTGGACCTGCATAATTATCCCGGTCCGGCGATGTATCTGTACGATGCGCAACGGGCCAATGTCCTGGGTGAATTCGGAGGCATCGGAATGGTGGTTGAGGACCACATCTGGACGCCTGACCGTAACTGGGGATATATCCAGTTCAAAACGCCTAAGGAGGTCACCGACAAATATGTGGAATATGCGGCCCGGCTCCGCGATCTCGTCCCTAAGGGATTTTGCGCAGGAGTATATACTCAGACCACGGATGTGGAGGTAGAGGTCAACGGACTGATGACTTACGACCGAAAGGTGATAAAAATAGACGAGTCCCGTGTGCGTGAGGCTAATAAAGCTCTTACATCGTCGCTTGACGAGCCCCGGCTAACCGCCGGAAATTAACAAACAAGTTTTCATTAATATTATGAACTTTATCAAAATATATACCGTGCTGCTTCTGGCTATTGGCCCTTTGCTTGCCATGGCAAATGGAGGCGTTACAGGACGGCTGCATATCAAGAATCCCGGTTCTCCCTCTGTATCGTTCCCGCTGCAGGTTGACAATTCCGGTAAGATCTCCAATGCGGAGGGTAACGACGTGACTGTTGAGGGCTCTGTTTCCGATCTTGGCGCCGGGGTGCGTAAGGTCAATGTCATCATGAAATCGCAGCATCCGGCCTATATAAGTCTTGACATGGCGTATGTCGCGGATGAGATGTCACATTCCGAATGCGAGTTCTATCTCCCCGGATTCTGGTACCATCTTAACAACCGGTCGCCGCAAAATGCCCCCTCCGCACGCCTTTCCGACAGTTGGCAGGTACGTGAGGATCGGCTTTCATCGCCTTTGGCGGGTGTTTTCAACACTACTGACGGGCGTTACATGACTGTAATCCGTATGCACAACGGCGACCGGGCCGACTGCACAGTGCAGAATCAGAGCGGCGAGATTATACTGCCCGGCCATACATCCGTAGGATATACCGGTTTCGCCAGCGCAGGCGGGAAAGCGTCATTGACTTTCGGATATCCATTTGTAGAGGCTCCGAAACGCTACATACGCAAGCTGACAATGATTGACCCGGTCCGTGCGTTCGAACGTATTGAACCGGGCAAGCCTGTGGAACTTACATGGATTGTACGCGAAGGTCGGGCCGGCGATTACGCCGGATTTGTAAGCGATACATGGAACTATTGTTACGACACTCTCAAGCCTGTCCCGGTGGATGTCAATATGAGTGATGATGAGGCCAAGGCTTGTCTGTCCCGATATTTCGATGGAAGTTATGTGGATAAATATGATTTGAAATATTTCTCAGGAGAGGGCCTCCGTACGGAGGATTGCTCCAGCAAGGGTGGCTATCAGGTTGGATTCGTGGGCCGCGTGTTGCTCAATGCATTCAATGCACTGGAATATGGAAATTCCGTAAATCGTCCCGATTTGGTTGAGAAAGGAGAGAACATTTTCGCATCCGTTCTTGAACATGGTTTTACACCGGAGGGATATCTGATTGAAGCGGTGAATCTGGAAAACGGTAATAAGGACAATTTTCTGAGTATCCGCCGTCAGTCGGAGGGCTTGCTGGCAGTCTTGACATGGCTGGATTATGAACGTAATCGAAGCAGGAAACACCCTGAATGGGAAAAACGGGTGCGCGGCATGCTGGACAATATCATGACCCTGCAGTGTGAGGACGGTCATTTCCCGCGGAAGTTCAATGACGTCGGCCAACATATCGACGGGTCGGGAGGGTCATCTTCCTGCGCGGTGATTCCCTTCACCATGGCGTACAAATATTTCAAGGACAAGAGGTATCTGGATGTCGCGCGTAAGATCGCATCGTATATGGAAAAGGAAATCATCGACAAGGCCGATTATTTCTCATCGACTCTTGATGCAGACTGCGAGGACAAGGAGGCTGCCATCTATACCTCAACGGCTTATTATTATCTGTCGCATGTCACAAAGGGTGCCGAGCGCAGGCATTATATGGATCTGTGCCGGGAATCCGCCTATTTCTGCCTGTCATGGTATTATCTGTGGGATGTTCCCTTCTCGCGGGGACAGATGCTGGGTGACGTAGATTTCCGTTCGCGCGGCTGGGGCAATGTCAGTGTCGAGAACAACCATATCGATGTCTATATTTTTGAGTTCGCCTCGATTCTGGAAAAACTCGGAGAGTACTACAATGAGCCGAGATTCAGTGACTTCGCGGCTGTCATCACAGGTTCGATGCTTCAGCTTATGCCTAAGGAGGACGGCACATTCGATATCGCCAAGGCAGGTTATTATCCTGAGGTCGTACAGCACACCACCTGGGATTATGGTCGCAACGGCAAGGGTTTCTATAATGACATCTTTGCTCCCGGCTGGACTGTGGCTTCGCTGTGGCAGATGTTGTCTCCGGATCGTGTCGACGAGTTCTTTGATTGACAGTTTAAGGTTAATTAGTTGTAATTTATGTGATTTCCGGCCGGTCTGCGACGACCGGCCGGAATTTTTTGAGAAAGGAAGAATTCATTTAGAGAGTGTTTGGATTTAAATCAAATTAAGATTGAGAGGCTTTTTTGAGATGATTTTGCAAGTCGAGGAGGGAGCAATTGCCACATTGCGACCGAAGAGACTTGGCGAAATCAGCCAAAAAAGCCCTCAAGATTAATTTGAAGTTTTACTTCCCACTCTCATTTTTGTTAAAACGGTTTAAATTCCAACACTCTCTTATGGACAATGATGGCATTTCAAGGACGAGACCTTACCATCCTTTCCCGCGGGGAAGAGAGAATTTGTCGGGCGTGAGCCGCTCCCGGATGGGAGTATGCGTGTAAACCGGATAGAAGTGACGGTACTTAGTGCCGCCTGAGCAACTGCCCCACCAACTGCGGTGAGTGTAGTTGCTGTAGGAGAATTTGGTCCAGTAATAATCGAAATTTACGTCGGTTGCAAAAGGGAATCGCATTTCTGTGCCTACGCTTGAACAGAAAATCTTGTTTTTAGTAAGTTTTGCCTTGGTGATGTCGTTCTTTTCGTCGGAATATGCCAGACCGAAACCTGTGATACGTTTGGTTGAGGTGTCACCCTCTCTTATGTATTTTACACATAGATAGTTGTTGTCGATAGAACTCCAGTTCATTTCGGAGTCGGCGCGGGCTCCACGGATCACCCAGCCGTCGTCGTCGAGGTCGTAGTCATCTTTGTCGGCGAAACAGATATCGGCGATTCCGTTACATTCCGAAGGCCAGTCGAGGGCCACGTACCAATATTGGTCGCACTCGTCCGAGCATGTTATATAATTGTCGTTGGAAGTTTCCACGGCATGTCCGTGGATATCGCTGTTCCAACCATACTTGTTGACATACATGGGGGTATACAGTCGCTTCACTCCGAAAGCGTCGGTCATAACCCTCTGCTGTGTGCCGTCCACTCCTCCGTCGCCATTGTCGGAGTCCTTGAGCATGTACACGTCGGCCAGTATCATGCCGGGCTTCGATGCCGGAGAATGGCTGCGGTCAAGAATATACTGGTTAATGTACCTTTCCAAAGCGGCCCTGCGGTTTGTGTCGAGCGAGAGACATGAGAGAGTTATGAGGCCTCCCGATTGCGTGCCCCCTTCGGAGGTAGGTTCTCCTAAGGCGATCAGTGCGAATTCCGGTGCGTTGGCCGGATCCATCGAGTTCAGCCATGATTCGGGATCGGTGCTGGCGTTGCCGCCGATGGACTTCACGAACATATGCTCCTTGGTGGTCTGCTGGATATCCTGTGCATAGGAATCGAAACCGACGTCCATGGAAATACCCGATTTGGTCTTTTGCTGAATAATCCAGGTACCGAGAGGATGGTCAGAAGAAATCTGACTGTTGACTTTCTTGATTCCGACGGAAACGTCGAAACTTGAGGCGGTGGAGTTCTGATAGGCGTTCTGTTTGCGGAAATACACAATCAGAAAACGTCCGCCCCAGACGCACGAGGTCATCGCATGTGTGCCGTAGCGGTCAAAGAGTGCATATATACCTTCCTTGGTGTTGGGATAGGTCTTATACTCTGCCGATGAAGGGTTGTTGAGCACGTCGTTCGCCTGTTCCGACAGATAGCCCACGAGTTTCTCGGGAGAATAGTCCATGAATGCCGGAAGCTTCAGGGATTTTCGCCGTGCCTTGGTGATCATCACGTTATATTCGTAATATTCGGCGGCATGGGAATCAAACTGCAAAGCCATGTCGAAGCTTCCTTGAAAACTCTTGTCGTTGAACAGCTCGAATTTGGAATTGAGTTTGCGGTTCCCGTTTATGCCCATATTGAACGCATATTGGCGTGTAGTTTCTTCATAGTCGCTGCCCGAAAGCTCATACGACATGGTGTAGGTTGTGCCGTCGTGGCCGCTGAAATCCTGCGACTCAATATAATTATACAATTCGTCATAGTCGAATATACGGGCCTTGATGTTGGTGCCTCCGATCTCGTCGGCGGCGCTCATCCCGCAGCCCCAGGAGTCGCGGATACAGTCATAGTTATACAGGTCGTCATGCTGGCTTCCTCTTTTACCCGAACGACACACAACGGTAAGGGGTTCCGGATCGTCGGATTTCGTTCCGCTTGCGCCACGCGCGGTAAGCGTGAATGTGAGCGGGAGATTTACGTTGTCAAGTTTCGGAGCCTTGATAATCAAGTAGGGCATTCCCTCCTTCACTTTGAAACTGCAATCGAGCTTGGGGAGTTTGTCCTCTATCGCCGCCTCTATTTTCTCAATCTTTACTTTGTCGGTAGTGTACAGGGGAATCTCCAGGTTTCCGTCAGAGATATTCCATTGGCGTACGCGGATGCCGTTGAATATTCCCAACTCGGACTGCACGAGCTCCGGATTGATCGGTTCGTCAGTTACAACGTCGTCGCTGCATCCCGCCAATAGGAGTGCCCCGCAGACCATGACGGATAATAAGGTAAATCTGAAAAAACTCATATTGTTGTTCTGGTTAGATTGTCTGAAGTAAAGAGGTGAATTCTTTGCAGAAAATATTTTGCAAATTTCGGCTTAAGGATCTTTTCATGCAATAGATTGATCGCTGAGTCTATAGACTGTACTATAGATTTCGGTCGGTTTTACGTCGGATTCAATTTATTGCGCCGTCTATATAGATTCATTTCAGAAGAAGTTTATTAAATTTGCCACCATAAGTGGCGTTTAATAATTATTTTCATGCACATCAAATCCATTCAGGTCATTCTTGTTTGTTGCTTTCTTGCCGCAGGGTGCAGCCGCTCCGGGGGAGAATCTGCTTCCGGAGTGTCGTCAAGAGCACAAGAGTTAAGCGACAGCGCGCTGCGAATTCTTCGTAGGGGAGGGTCATTCGGTGAAGTGGCGGCGATTCAGGAGCAGGCAATAGCGGAACTCAGGGTTCACGGCTCGCCGCAGACTGTGAATATTCTGGCAAAAGCCGGTTATCTTTATTGCAGAATGGGCGACTATAGGCGCGGACTCGCATATCTTCAGGAAGCCAATGATTCGCTGAATATCCGTCCTGGGAGTGACGGCGCAATAGAACTCAAAGGCAATTTGGCCAATCTTTATACTCGGTTTGGACTATACGACGAGGCCCTTAAGACAAATCGCGAAGGATACTCTCTGGCACTGAAGTCAGATTCTACTTTAGCAAGCGATTTCCTTCGCTTCCGGGCCGAGACTTTTGTCCAACTGAAACAGACCGACTCCGTATTCGCATGCTTCAGGCAGGCGTATCGCCTTGCCGATTGCAAAAGCTCGGAATATTCCGCCGACGCCAAGTCAATGGTCGTTTCCAACAGAGCCTCTTTTATGATTGATAATTATAAAGAGTATACTGACTCGTTGCCCTCCTTGGTCTTGGCTCTGCGGAATCTGCCGGATACAGTCGGATCCAACGGGATGAGGCTGCTCTATCTCGGCAGAGGTTATTTCCTTACCGGCCGGCAGAAGGATGGATTGGCCTTGATGCATAAGGCCCTTGATTTATATAAGGCTCGCGACGACAACGAGATGGTGGCATTCATCCTGAGGATGATTCTTCAGAGCCATGCCGAGCAAAATATGGACCATGGAATGTCCGGACTTTTCAAGGAATATGACGTGCTGAATGATACCTTGACCGACCGGGAAATGCGCAATGCCGTACTCGGTGCCGAATTAAGGTATCAGACAGCCCTTAAGGAAGAGCAGCTCAAAGCGTTGACGGACATCAACCGACTGCATCGGAAAACCATCTTCTATCAATGGCTTCTGATCGGCATAGGCATCATAGTCATCGGCTTGGGGATCAGAGCTGCGGTAAGATATGTGAGACGAGTACGCAGCTTGAGGCTTGCCGACAGCGAACGCATAGACCGGCTTATGGCTAAAGAAGCGAGCTTGAAGACACTGGTTGCCGAGCTGGATTCCGAAATCAAACAACAGGACAGCAAGAAGAATATAGAGGAAGTAACATCTAAGCTGGATTCCTCTCTTTTAAGCGATAAAGGTGAGCAGGCCTTTCGCCGGTCGTTCACGACCCTTCATCCACACTTCCTTATGAGATTAAGAGAAGTCTGTCCGCAGCTCACCGCTTCCAACGAACTCGTCTGTATGTTGATATATCTTCACCTTAGCAACGAGGAGATAGCTCAATGTCTGGGAATCACCCGCATGAGCGTGAACTCGGCACGCTATCTGATACGTAAAAAACTCAATCTTGACAAGAACACCGACCTCAACGCATTCATCTGCTCCCTTGATTCCGGTTCTTAATTTGATTCTTTCGAATCAAAAATCAATGGACTCTTGTATTTGATTAAGTACCTGCGAATTTTCGTAGGTACTTAAATATTAATGAGGGTGAGTCAGACAATTGACTCACCCTCATTGTGTCCGTAATTGCGGAAGTTGTACCGGTGTCAGTTTAGTACGATCTTTTCCGTATGGTGACTGCCGTCGGTGTAGACCACGCGTTTGATATAAATCCCGTTGACCGGATGCGTGACTTCATTGCCCGACAGGTTGTAGTAAACCACCTCCTTGACTTCTTTTTCAAATCCCGTGGCCTTTACTCCCAGTGTACTTGCATCCACAGTGACGAGCTCGGATTTATAGACTACGTCGCCATCTCCGATATAGAAAGACTGCAGGCCGAAGGATTCCGCGTCATCGAAATAGAACGAAATTGTATGGCTTTCGCCGTACGCCCATATGTTGTAGAAGTTGCCGGCGTCATAGGGGACATTTGTGGTCGGTTCGGTAAACAGAGGATATTCCCAAGTTTCGAAAGTGAAAAGTTCACCGTTTACATACATATTATAATACATCCTGTCGGTGCGAAGCAAGGCTCCATTGACATTCGTATTGGGGATTTTCCAGACAATCGAACCCTGTATCGTATCTTCATTGAACGGAGTATATGACTCCACCGAAGGATTATTTGGGGCGGCGTTGAGCGACTCAGGATTTTGCTTCCAGAGCATAGGATTCTCCGCCAGCGCGTAATAGGCCACGTAGTCACGGTAATTGCTTACACAAAGACATTCGCCCGGGGCACTGTAAATTTTAGTCTCGGGGTCATAATTCATGGTTATCCGGTCGATCATTTCGTAAGTGTTCCAATCGTTTGGATTATCCGGAATCACTGTTTTCGTTGCCAGGAAATAATACGACTGGCCGTATTCGTTCTTTCCCATGTATTGCTGGGTGGGAATGATTATGTCTTTTCCCTCGGTAAGGGTTCCCTTAATCCAAAAGTCCTTGATGTAAGATGTGAATCCGTTGATATAGATGTCGCTGCCGTTGATTTTCACCTCGATCAAGGATTTGGTTCCAAGAGTGTCGAACGCCCAGTATTCAGAGGTCAGTCCGGCGGGAGGTGTGACGGGATCTTCGTCAGGAACCAGACTCCATTCCTCGAAAGCGTCTCCGAAACCTGACCATACATTAAGGGAATGGGGCTCGTTCTCGTATGTAATGCCCACAAGATACTTGGGGTTGACACCATTCTCGGTATCCACGGCATCTTTATCGTTGCCAAGATTCAGAATGATGTTTCCGTTCTCCTCCACATCGTACACCAGATAGTTGTCTTCCGGATAGCAGATCATGTAATATTTCTCTCCATCCTGCTCCACTTCCTCCATCTTGTTGAGATACATATATCCCGTATCGCCATTTTCGTCAGTATATTCACCGATGCATTGAGGGAGCTGCACCGTGATTTTTCCGTCCGCATAGGTTCCCACGGCATAGCTGTTGGTGGGAGATGTTTTCACAGGATCGAAGATATAGACCTTGGAGTCCGAGGTCCATACTATTTCGTTATACGCCTTGTTATCAGCAGAATAATACAAACCGAAATCAGATCCCCAGAACAGCCATCCAGAGTAATTCTCAGAATAGTTTTTCGATTCTCCTTCAGGTGCTTCGTAGATAACCTCGTTGCCCACACCCGTCGCCTCTTGTGGAGAATGGAGTTTCGGCGCGCCCAACGGATACGCGCCCATGACCGATGTAACCAACAAACAACTTGCCGCTAAGTAAAATCTCTTCATAACCAGTGTCTCGTATAATTAAATTAACAATAAGTAAGTGTTTAAATTTCAATACTTACTTATTTTGTTTAGGTGATTAGTTACATATTTTTTCATAATTATAGAAATTATGATACACAATTGTCTGTTACCGCATCGGCGGTTAAAAACATAGATAGTATGGGAATGGATTTGTCAAAAACCTCTGTTTTTTGATTCCCATTCTATAAATCAACTTGTTGATTTATATCGCAAAATTATTGTTTGTAATTTTTTTGTCAAATGATAAATGTCAAGAAAATTGAATTTCTATAGATAAGTACAGTATTTTTTGATAAGGTCAGTGAGGAAAATTCATCGATTATTGTTAAATTTGCAATTTAGAGATGAAATCAATCAAACCAGAAGAAAATGGATTTAAGCCAGGCTTTACGCAGCATTAAGCACTTGTCGGACACAACATTTAGGAAACTGTCGGAAATGGCGGAGGTCCGTAGCGTGAAAAAAGGAGAATGTATCATCAGGCAAGGTCGGATTGACAATAATTTCATAGTCATAAAGGAAGGGATATTCCGCTTATGGTTCATCGCCAACGGCAAGGAGCGGACCATAGGGTTCGGTTGCGCCGGCGACCCGTTCACATCCATAGCCACATATAGAAGCGGAGAACAATCTATTTTCTCCTTTGAGGCAGTCACCGATGCCGAGGTCTACCTTATGTCTCAGAGCGATATAAAGGCTCTTATAGCCGAAGACCGGGATTTTGCCGACTGGATGTCGGCCTATTTATTTGAGCAATTGGACGCGCTGTACAGAAAAGAAGTGATTTTCGGTACTTACAACGCTACCAAAAGGTTCGAGACGTTTGTGCTGAACAGACCGGAAATCTACAAGAGCGTCCCCTCAAAATATCTTGCGCAATATCTCAACATAGCTCCTGAAACTCTGAGCCGGATTCAGTCATCCCTTATAAAGAAATAGTCTGGAAGGCGCCTTCGGCCTTACGCCCGGGAGTTCACCGAACTCGAGTTGAAAGCACACATCCTTTATGGTGTGTTTACTTTTAACACGAATTTAAAGATGAAAAAAGACGATAAGTTCGCGTTCGGGATTCCTTTTTGATATTCTCGGAGTTTTTAGTAACTTAGCGGAGCAAAAGTCAAATCAATAGTAACGATAATGGCACTAAAATATCCCATAGGTGTTCAGAGCTTTGCAATGCTTCGCGAAGACGGCTATGCGTATGTAGACAAGACAAGTTTTATCGAAAAACTTGTAACGGAAGGGAAGTATTATTTCCTGAGTAGGCCACGCCGATTCGGAAAATCGTTGCTTCTTTCGACGATCGAGGCGTACTATCAAGGCCGAAAGGATCTATTTGAGGGTCTGGATATCAGCCGGCGGGAGTATGATTGGCAGCCGCATCCGGTTTTGCATATGGCCATGAATGCCAACAAATGCCAGTCTGTGCATGACTTGGAAGCCACTATCGAATCTTTCCTATACAATAATGAACTTATATATGGCCGTAATGAGCCGTCGGAATCATTGGCCTTGCGTTTCGGAGCGTTGATACGCAGTGCGTATAATAAGACTGGCAGGAGGGTGGTCGTGCTTATCGATGAATATGACAAACCGTTACTGGATTCTGTGGGAAACAAAACACTGCAGGATGATTTGCGCGCCATACTGAAAGGGTTCTATTCCAATCTCAAGAACGGTGACCAATACATTCAGTTCGCCATGCTGACGGGTGTGTCTCGTTTCGGCAAACTGAGCATTTTCAGTGACCTCAACAATTTGCAGGACATATCCCTTTCTGAAAAATACAGCGCGATATGCGGAATGACCATAGAAGAAATCCGGGACAATTTCGATAGCGGAGTGCGCGAGCTTGCCGTCCGGAACGACATGTCGGCCAGTGAGGCATACGAGCAGCTGAAGAAGAACTATGACGGCTATCATTTCTCGCCGTCATCGCCCGACATGTACAATCCGTTCAGTCTCTTAAGCGCGCTTTCAAACGGACATTTCGGTGCATACTGGTTCTCCACCGGTACGCCCTCTTTCTTGATCAGGATGATACGCGACATGCAGATAGATCTACGAGATCTGGAGCATCTGGAGGAGAATATTGACGATTTGATGGACGCATCGTTCGACCTGAGCAACGCTGTGCCGATTATGTATCAAAGCGGGTATCTTACCATCCATAGCTATGATTCACGGTTCGGCACTGCTAATCTTGGATATCCTAACCGAGAGGTTGAAAGGGGATTCCTGAATGGTTTGATGAAAATATTCACAAGCAATTCTTCAGGCCGCAGTGAGTTTGACGTGCGCCGTTTTGTGCTTGATGTCGAGGCCGGACGAATTGAAGATTTCATGACGCGGCTGCAGTCGCTGTTCAGCGGCTATCAGTACGATCAGATAGATCTTGGAAATCTCGAGCTTCATTATCGCAATGTAATCTACCTTACGATGAAATTGATGGGATTCTACACCCATGCCGAGATGCGCACTGCCGCCGGACGTATCGATTTACTGGTCAGGACCCCCGACTATCTTTATCTGTTCGAGTTCAAGATAAACAAAAGCGCGCAGGCCGCCATGGACCAGATAAACGATCGCGACTATCTGTTGCCCTTTCATGCGGATGGCCGCAAAATCATAAAGGTTGGAGTCAATTTCGACGACTCCATCCGTTCCATCTCCGAATGGATTGTGGAATAAGAATCTTATCGAAGTCCTTATAAAAGTCAGCAGCCCAATAATTTGAGGCAGATGAAGGTGAGTTCGCTTAACTTAATGAGCGTATCATTTATATTGGTTTATTGGGTGAAGGGCAAATGAATCTGGAGATTGAAATATTTTATGATTATAAGAAAAAGAATCGAATTATAGCTATAAGTGACAAAAAATCAAGTTATAGCTGTGAACGGGATAAACGGACTACTTGTAGTGACTGTTGAGTCCGTTAATAAGCGACGATGTGGCGCCATGCAATGATTGCAGTTAATAATGACCTTTATTCTGTTAAAAAGAGTAAGGGAATTTACCGTTTTGACATCCAAAGGAATTTTAGTAACTTAGCGGTGGAATATAATTGCAGGCACAATGGCAGAGAAATATCCGATAGGAGTTCAGAGCTTCGTGAAACTTCGCGAGGATGGATACACATATATAGACAAAACATCCTATATCGAAAAATTGATAGCAAAGGGCAATTGTTATTTTCTTAGCCGTCCACGCCGGTTCGGCAAGTCTCTGCTGCTGTCCACCATCGAGGCTTTCTATCAAGGCCGCAGAGATCTGTTCGAGGGTCTCGCAATCAGCCGTTCGGAGCATGATTGGCAGCCGCATCCTGTCCTTCATATAGCTCTAAATGCATGGGATTATAGCGGGCCCGAGAGCCTGCTGCAGAAACTCGGTTATGATTTAGAGCGCTGGGAGAAGCTGTACGGTACTGAAAGACAGTCAGCGCCTCACTCCGAACGATTCCGATATATCATCGAGCAGGCTTACACCCTTACAGCCCGGAAGGTGGTGATACTGATCGATGAATATGACAAGCCGTTGCTCGACACTGCAGGCAACCGCGAACTGCAGGACATCTACCGCTCCCAGCTGAAAGCATTCTATGGCAACCTCAAGAACTGCGACCAGTACATAGAGTTCGCGATGCTCACAGGAGTGTCACGCTTCGGCAAGCTGAGCATCTTCAGTGACCTGAACAATCTTCAGGACATCTCGCTGTCGGAGGAATACAGTGCTATATGCGGCATGACCATAGAGGAAATCAGGGACAATTTCTCAGAGGGCGTGCAGGAATTGGCTGCCAAGAAAGGAGTGTCGGTCAACGAGGCTTACTGGGAGCTGAAAGAGAATTATGACGGCTACCATTTCGCTCCGGAGTCGCCCGACATGTACAATCCGTTTAGCCTTCTGAACGCCCTTCAGAGCAAGTATATAGGGGCATATTGGTTCTCCACGGGCACACCTACTTTCCTTGTGGAGATGATACGCCGCATGCAGATAGACCTGCGTGACCTGGAGCATATGAAAGTGAAGCTCAATAATCTGATGGACGCATCGTTCGACCTGAGCAACACTGTGCCGATAATGTACCAAAGTGGTTATCTGACAATACGCAGTTACGATCCCCGCTTCGGCATTGTACAGCTCGATTACCCTAACAAAGAAGTGGAACAAGGGTTTCTTGACATGTTAATGAAGGTTTACACTGACAGCAGACCTCCCAGAACTGAGTTTGATGTCAGTGAGTTTGTGCTTGATGTCGAGGGGGGACGAATTGAGGATTTCATGACTCGGCTACAGTCGTTGTTCAGCGGCTATCAGTACGACCAGATAGATCTTGGAAATCTCGAGCTGCATTATCGCAATGTAATATACCTTACGATGAAATTGATGGGATTCTACACCCATGCCGAGATGCGCACTGCCGCCGGACGTATCGATTTACTGGTCAGGACCCCCGACTATCTTTATCTGTTCGAGTTCAAGATAAACAAAAGCGCGCAGGCCGCCATGGACCAGATAAACGATCGCGACTATCTGTTGCCCTTCCATGCGGACGGCCGCAAAATCATAAAGGTCGGGGTCAATTTCGACGATGCCATCCGTTCCATCTCGGGCTGGCTCATAGAAGAAGGGTTGAATTGATGTCCGATTTTCATAATAGAGGGGAATTTTGTAATTTTGCAAAATAATAGTGCAAGAATATGATAACCGGCGATCAGCTAAAGGATATAGAAAAGAGAGTTCAGGATCTGAACCGTTACCTTGACATTGAGTCTAAGAAGATAGAGGTCGAGGAGGAGGAGTTGCGTACCCATGTTGCCGACTTCTGGGACGACCGGGAGAAAGCGGAGGCGCAGATGCGCAAGATCAAGGGGATTCACTTTTGGATCGACGCCTACACGGCATTGGAGAAGCAGGTGGAGGAACTTCAGCTCTCGATGGACTTCCTTAAGGAGGGTCTGGTGACGGAGGAGGAGATAGACGCCGCCTATGCCAAGACTCTGGAAGAGGTTGAGAAACTGGAATTGCGCAATATGCTGCGCCGTGAGGAGGACAAGCTCGGAGTGGTTCTGAAGATCAACTCCGGCGCCGGAGGCACCGAGAGCCAGGACTGGGCGTCGATGCTTATGCGTATGTATCTGCGTTACGCCGAGCGTCACGGTTATAAGACGAGCATAGCGCAGCTGCTTGACGGTGACGAAGCCGGCATCAAATCCGTCACCATCAATATCGAGGGGGATTATGCCTATGGGTTCCTGAAGAGCGAGAACGGCGTGCACCGCTTGGTCCGCGTCAGTCCTTACAACGCGCAGGGCAAGCGCATGACATCCTTTGCGTCGGTTTTTGTGACTCCTTTGGTTGACGACAGCATAGAAGTTACCGTGGAACCGGCCCGTGTGTCGTGGGATACCTTCCGAAGCGGAGGCGCCGGCGGCCAGAACGTGAACAAGGTGGAGTCCGGAGTGCGTCTGCGTTATCAATACACCGACCCCTATACCGGCGAGGAAGAGGAAATCCTTATTGAGAACACCGAGACGCGCGACCAGCCCAAGAACAAGGAGAACGCCATGCGTCAGCTTAAG
>USIY01000011.1 GCA_900554845.1 uncultured Bacteroidales bacterium
GTGCACTGCATAGTAACCGGCCTCCTCCTCGAAAGTGTGGAGACCGCCGATGCCTGCGGCGAAGATCACACCTACGCGGTTGCGGTCCACGCCCTCGTTCTCAAGGCCCGCGTCGGCGATTGCTTCATTGGCCGCCGTCATGGCGTACATGGTGTACAGGTCCATCTGACGCAACTGGCGACGGTCGAACTGCTCGGCGGGATTGTAGTCCTTTACCTCGCAGGCGAACTGTGTCTTGAATTTCGATGCGTCAAAGTGTGTGATCGGTCCAGCTCCGCTGACGCCGTGCTTGGCGGCTTCCCACGTGCTCGCGACATCATTGCCCAACGGGTTGATGGTGCCGAGTCCGGTCACTACTACTCTCTTTAATTCCATTTATCGGAGTGCTTGTCGGGGAATGCCCGAT
This sequence comes from uncultured Bacteroidales bacterium, assembly GCA_900554845.1. Lineage (GTDB taxonomy): Bacteria > Bacteroidota > Bacteroidia > Bacteroidales > Muribaculaceae > Lepagella. The sequence goes on from USIY01000011.1 coordinate 407, forward strand.
TATTTCTTGTGTGCCTCGATATAGTTGATGGCGTCGCCGACTGTCTTGATGTTCTCAGCGTCTGCGTCGGGAATGGACAGGTCGAAGGCCTTCTCGAATTCCATGATGAGCTCTACGGTGTCCAGACTGTCTGCGCCAAGATCTTTGTTGAACTCTGCTGTGGGGGTAACTTCATTCTCGTCTACTGTCAGTTTCTCGACGATGATGTCTTTGACTTTCTGTTCGATATCAGACATTTTCTTTCTGTTTTATGGTTATTTATACTTGTTCTGATCTGAGTGTTTCCGGCGGCGGGCAACAATCCCTTACCCCGGTTCAGAATGCAAAGTAAGTGAAAAAAATCCGATTACAGAAATTTTTCGGTATAAAATATGCACATAGCTGAGTTTTTTGAGCAATTTATGACTTTCGGTGCATTAAAGCGCACTCAAATCCGTTTTTTTTGTGTATTTCCATCGGATTGGTTAATTTTGCCCATATTCTACATAAACAGCCATGAAAGAGTATTTGGATTTACTGCGACACATATTGGACAAGGGAGTCCGGAAGGAGGACCGCACCGGCACCGGCACGGTGTCTGCTTTCGGCTATCAGATGCGTTTTGATCTTCAGAAAGGATTTCCGCTGGTCACCACTAAGAAAGTGCATCTCAAGAGCGTTATCTATGAACTTCTATGGTTCTTGCGAGGAGACACCAATGTGAAATATCTTCAGGATCATGGCGTGCGCATCTGGAATGAATGGGCGGATCCCGACGGATCGCTGGGGCATATCTATGGCTACCAGTGGCGTTCATGGCCGGATTATGGCGGCGGACATATTGACCAGATACGACGTGCGCTGAACGATATAAAGAATAATCCGGACTCCAGACGAATCATAGTGTCGGCATGGAATGTGGCGGATCTTGACAATATGAATCTTCCCCCTTGTCATGCTTTCTTCCAGTTCTATGTAAGCGAAGGCAAATTGAGCTGTCAGTTGTATCAACGCAGCGGAGACTCTTTCCTGGGTGTGCCGTTCAACATCGCCAGTTACGCGCTATTGACCATGATGATGGCCCAGTGCGCGGGATTGCAGCCGGGAGAGTTCATACACACGCTCGGCGACGCCCATATCTATCTGAATCATCTTGATCAGGTGCACGAGCAGCTGGGACGTGAACCCCGTCCGTTGCCGACAATGACATTGAATTCCGAGGTAAAGGATATTCTGGATTTTCGGTATGAGGATTTTTCCCTTTCCGGATATGATCCATGGCCCGCTATTAAAGGGGCGATATCGGTGTAGGTCTGTAAAGAAGAAAATATAGAAAACGAAACTCCGGAGCCTCAGGTTCCGGAGCGTTTTTTTGTTCGCATCAGCAAAGGGGTCATGGGACGGTTGCGGTTTAACTGGAATCGTATGGCATCGTTGGGACATCGGCTGACGCAGTCGAAACACCTGACGCATCTGGAATCATCGATGTACCGACTTACGATTTTCACGCATTGTGACCGGCAGATTTCCTCACAAAGGCCGCATGAGACGCACTTGTCTCGATCTATTTCCAAGTGATACAGGCTATAGGCGGACAGATAGCCCATCATTACGCCCAAAGGACAATAGTCGGTGCAGAATCTGCGGCCGTACAGCACCGCAAGGACCGCTATGAGGAGAATGGCCGCTATGCCGCCGATCATGCCGGTCAGTGCCGATGCGCCGATAGTGAGCCATGTGGAACTGACTGCGTCGGGATTGACAACGGACGCAACGTTGCGCATGATGTTCCATGGTTCGACCAAAAACGGGACTCCGAGGATGCCGATCAGAAGACACAGTATATATATCCATACGATATGCACTGACCAGCGGGAGCGGGGTCGGTAGCTGAACGTGCGGCGTCTCAGTTTTGGAAAGAGGCGCCGGCACTTCATGAACAGGTCCGACAGAGTCCCTACCGGGCATACAGATGAGCAATACACTCGTCCGAAAACAAAAGTCAGCAGGAACCATGCCAATGCGGTTCCTGCTGATATTGATATTGTTGACAGAATCACCTGGGATTTTTCAGCTGCCATGGCCACAGGATGGACACGGGCGCCCATAAACAAGGCTGCCAGTGAGGCCACCAGAAAAAAAGAGGCCAATGATATGCGGATGATCCTCAGGGCTTTCATGCCGAAGAGTCCTTAAGGTCAGCGACGGCGCTGCTTCTGCTGTTCGCGCAGCATCTGCTGCTGCTGTTTCTGCATTTCCTCCAGACGAGCCTGCCATTTCGACTTCTTGCGCGGTTTCTTCGCGTTCTTTTCCATGGTCTTGCGCACGGTTTCCTCTTTGATGATGAAACGGAATGAGTAAGTCTGGATGATTGTGATCAGCAGCGATACGAACAGATAGTAGCTCAACGCGGCCGAGTAGTTGTTGAAGAACACCAGGAACATGAGAGGCATCAGGTACATCATGGCCTTCATGCCCGGCATTGTGTTTGCCTGTGTCTGGTTGTTAAGATAAGTGTAGAGGATGTTAGTTCCTGTCATCAGCAGACAGAACAGCGAGATGTGGTTGCCGAAATATTTGGTGATGAAGGGAATGTTGCCGCTCCAGGATATTATTGCGTCGGGAGCCGAGAGGTCATGGGCCCAAAGGAAGGATTGCCCCCGGAGCTCGATACAGCTGGGGAAGAAAGAGAACATCGCGAAGAGCACCGGCATCTGGAGCAGCATAGGCAGACAGCCCGACATCGGGCTCGCTCCCGCTTTGCTGTAGAGCGCCATGGTCTTCTGCTGACGCGTCATGGCGTTCTCGTTGCCGGGGTACTTGTCGTTTATGGCCTTGATGTCCGGGGCAAGCACGCGCATCACTGCTTGGGAGCGATACGATTTATAGGTCAACGGGAACAATATCAGCTTGATGAATATTGTCAGAAGCAGAATGATTATGCCGTAGTTGCTGATGAACTTGCTCAGGAAGTTGAAGCAGGGGATGATCACGCCGGTGTTGATCCAACGGAAGATGTTCCATCCCAGCGGAATCATTCGTGTCAGTTTCAGATCTTCGTCAGTGTCCACGGTTTTGTCCAGACTGGACAACAGGGGATAGAGGTTGGGGCCGATGAACAGAGACAACGACACGGGTGCGGGGTTGTTCCAGTCATAATCGGTTATCTTGGCCTCTGTCTGCATGTTCTTGAGGTAGTCGGAGCCGTTCAGAACAGTGGAGTTGAAATCCGCCATATTGAAGTTGCTGCGGTTGGCTATCATGACAGTCGAGAAGAACTGGTTCTTATAGCCTATCCATTTGATTTTGGATTTTCGCTCTTCGGTGTCGTCCTTGCCTTCGTTCAGATTCTCCACCGATCCGCCGGCATATTTATAATAGAGGGCGGAGTTGCGTTCCTCGTACATGCGGCCTTTTTCCTGACGGTGCATGTCCTGGCTCCAGTTGAACACCATCGTGCGGTTGTTGCTCTGGATTCTCCGGGCCATGTTCTTTTGGACTATATCCATCTTAAGGACATAGTTCTCTCCCTTCGGAAGAGTATATTTGATTCCCCAGTAAGCATCGGGGCCAAAGTCCAGGGCCATAAGCAGAGTTGTGTCGTTGAGCTGCCGGGGTGTGAAGTACAGTTCGTAAGTCTCCACCGCGTTGGGAAGAGGCAGCTCAAAGTTGAAGCTGTTCTTGTCTCCCTCGAACAACACTACTTTATGTTTAGTGTTGACGGTTTCGTCGCTGTTGTATTCCGTGTCGTATTTTTTCAGTTCGGCGCGGGTCACAGTTCCCGAATGTGTGTTGAACTCCAGCTTGAGGGCATCGTTCTCCATCTTTACGGTCTGCGGCGAGCCTGCCAGGAATTTTGCAAACGCTCCGTATCGTCCCAGATCTTTCGTCAGGTTGCGTACGGCTTCGATAGCTTTGTTCTGCTCGGCTACGGACATCTTTGTCGTGTCGGCGTTGGCGATGTCGGCCCACGCTATGTTTCGGCCCTCAACTGTGACATAGCCGCTTATGTCATTGCCTGTCAGAGTCAGGTTGACACCGTTCTGGTTAAGCCGGTAGGACGGAGTTTCTCCTTCAGTGCGCGTCCCGTGTTCCACGATGTTGCGCACGAGCCATTCCCGGTCGCTCGAAGTTAATGAATCGACGTTCGTGTTGACGGCTGTCTGGGTGACGGTCTCCGGTTTTTCTGCCTCGTTCTGTTGCGGCGCCTCTGGTTTTGGCGTCAGCCACATGAACAGGAAGAACACCAGCAACATCAGCAGCAGCGCGTTCGTCGTGTTTTTATCCATTGGATTCGTTACTTATGGTATAAGTTAGATGTTTTAACGTGCAAAGTTACACACAAAACCGCAAATTGCCAAATTCAGGATTCTCCGTATATTTTTCTTCGTAATTTTGAAGCTATCAAGGCATGAGGTTCGCCCGATTCCTTAAGACTTTTCCATGACACCGGTTTGCCGACATGAATTTTGAAAGTTTTTCCGCGCGCCGCACAGAGTTCGGCGGGGAGCAATGCCTGTTCCACGTTGATTTTCACCCCTAAGTCCTTGCGCATCTTGGCGGTGCGGTAAAAGCTTTTGCGGTTCATGCCCTCGAAGTATATCGGGATTATGTCGCGTTCGTATTCGATGGCACGGTCCACGAACGACTTGTGCCATACCAGATCCTTGATGCTGCCGTCCGGCTGCAGGCGTGAAACCAGTCCGGCGGGAAATATCAGGATCTGCTTGTCGCCTGCGTAGGCTTCCCGGATTTTCTGCGCGGCCTCGCGGCCCTGGCTCCCGTATTTATTGATGGGCAAGAACACCGTGCGCAACGGTTCCACGTTCATCAGCATGTCGTTGACGAGAAAAGCGATGTTTTCATCGCCGTATTTCATGCCGAAAACTTTTATCAGTCCCAGGCCGTCCAGCCCTCCGAGAGGATGGTTCGAGGCAAAGATGAACCTGCCCTCTCCCGGAATGTTCTCCAATCCCTCCACTTCAAGTGTCAGCCCGAAGAAATCATAGACTCGGCTGCAGAATTCCGAGCCGGTGGACGGTTCGGTGGCTTCAAGAACGGCGTTCAGTTCGTCCTGATGCACCAGTTTCTCAAGTCCGGTGATCATGAACCCTGGGATGGCTTTTCCTTTCCATCCCTTGATGCGCGCGCGCAATATCTCGTGTAGGTTTATTCTGTTCATTTATCGTTTACTGATGATTCTTCGTCCCAGAATTCATCCTCCCAGTCCTGGTCGGACATATCAAGGTCTTCCTCCGGGAGATCTTCCGTTTGTTCGAATACAAAATTATCCTCTTCCTCCACACGGTGACGTCGGTCCAGAGGACGGTGAGTTACTGTGAATCTGGCCTGATTGTCTTCGGAATTGATTTCACGCCACAGCAGGTCCTTGAGCTCGGTCAGACCTGCGCCCGTCACCGCCGAAATGAACAGGTGCGGGATGTCTTCGGGAAGAGTTTTTTCAATATCCTGGCGCAGCTCGTCGTCAAGCATGTCGGATTTTGATATGGCAAGAATGCGGTTCTTTATTTCCAGGTCAGGATTGAATTCTCGCAGCTCTTTCAAAAGAATTTCATATTCCTTCTTGATGTCGTCGGCATCAGCCGGCACCATGAAGAGCAGTACGGCGTTGCGTTCAATATGGCGCAGAAACCTCAGGCCTAGACCTTTCCCTTCTGCGGCGCCTTCGATTATGCCCGGGATGTCGGCCATGACGAAAGATCGGTTGTCGCGGCATGAAACAATTCCCAGTTGAGGTTCCATGGTGGTGAAAGGATAGTCGGCTATCTTAGGTTTCGCCGACGACAGTGAAGAAAGTAAGGTCGATTTGCCGGCGTTGGGGAATCCTACCAGACCCACGTCTCCAAGGAGCTTGAGCTCCAGGACCACGGCTTTCTCAATGCCTGGCTGACCAGGTTGCGCGTAGCGTGGCGTACGGTTTGTGGACGTGGCGAAATGCACGTTTCCCATGCCGCCTTTACCTCCGCGCAGCAGGTTGATTTCCTGTCCGTCCTCGGTTACTTCGCACAGGAATTCCCCGGAGTCGGCGTCGAATACCGCGGTTCCGACAGGGACGTCGATTATCTGGTCCTGACCGTCGCTTCCGTGCGAGCGGTTCTCGCCTCCGCGTTGGCCGTTCGTGGCGAAAATGTGACGTTTGTAACGCAACGGCAATAAAGTCCACATATGACGGTTGCCGCGAAGAATGATATGGCCGCCACGGCCGCCGTCTCCACCGTCGGGACCTCCTTTGGGTATGTATTTCGCCCGGTGGTAATGATGACTGCCGGCCCCTCCGTTCCCGGAACGGCACAATATCTTGACGTAGTCTATGAAATTGGAATCTGCCATTGCTATTTTATTTTTATGTTCGCTTATGTCTATAACGTCTTAATGTGCGTTTTTGTCATTCGCGGATGTCACCTTGCTGTGCGCCGGGGATACTTTCCGGATTGTCGTACAAGGCCAGGGCCTGCCGTAACTGCTGGGTTATCATTATCTGCAGTTCCTTAGGCGCGAGCACTTTCAGAGAGTTTCCGAAAGACAGCAATTCATGAACAAGCTCGTAATTCAGTTTCAAGCGATAAGAAAAGATGGAGTAGTTGTCGTGCAGGGCCTCCTGTTGAGTGTGATGGAAAGGGAGCGCGCGGAAGTATTTGGCCTGGGTGGGAGTCGTCATTATTCTGACATTCCTCACATCTGCTTTGGAGGAAGTTATGCCTATAAGGTTCTCGAAGAAAGTAGAGGGGCTTAGGTCCGGCATCTCGAATTGTTCGTTGAGAGGCTGCATGGCCTTCACGCGGTCCAGTGCGTAAGTGCGCACGTCACCGCTCCGTTCGCGTATGCCGATCATGTACCATCTTTGTTTGTAACGTTTCACAAAGCAGGGGAGGAACCGTATGTCTTTTTCAGGCAATGATTTGCTGAAGCCCGCGTAGGTGAAAGTTATCTTGTGTCTGTCGCCGATTGCGGCGAGAACAATGGGCAGATATTCACGCGCCGAGGGGACTTCCTCCACGGATACACGGTCCGAAGGTATTGCCGAATCCTTTATGGCGTTGTTGACGGAATAAGATTCAAGCAGCCAGTTGGTCATCTGTGGATTGGAGCCGTTTTCTCCCTGGTCTATGTAATAGCGTCCCGATTTGTCGCATTGGATATCGAGATGAAAATTTTCCTCGATGGCGCGGCGGTAGTGATAGAACGTCCGCGCCGGCATCGGGTTGCCGTCGCTGTCAGGACGCTTCATCCAGAGATCGTTCAGCTCTTCGCGGCTCAGATGTCCGTAGCGATTGAGTGTATCCACGATCCAGACGTATCTGTTTATGAGTTCTTTCATTAGAATTAGATAGATTTTGTTAAAGTTATATAATTGTTGAGAATTATATAGTTGTAAATAAGGACGAAACGTATGCAGGACTATAAAAGTGAAAAATTTTTTCGAAAAAATTTCACTTTGCGCGAACCAAATTGAAGTGGCCGATGTTTTAATAGCGTAAGGTTCGATGAACCGAACGAAATTGAAGAAAGAACCACTAAGAGTGGTTACAAAGATATACTGCTACAAACGTTCTGAAAAAGTTGTTATTGTTGTTTTAATTGAAAGGATACAGGTCTGCGTGAGCAGGCCTTTTCTTTTTATTCTTTGTCTGTTCTTATGAGTCCTTATCTGTTTTTGTACATCTCGTCGTAGTACTTCTCGTAGTCGCCGGAAGTGATTCTGTCCATCCATTCCTGGTTGTCGAAGTACCAGCGGACTGTCTTCTCAATCCCTTCCTCGAACTGGAGGCTCGGCTCCCATCCGAGCTCGCGCTGCAGCTTGCGGCTGTCGATGGCGTAGCGCATGTCGTGTCCCGGACGGTCCGTCACGTAGGTAATCAGCGACTCCGACGACCCCTCGGGATTGCCCAGCAGCCTGTCCACCGTTCTGATAATCACCTTTATCAGGTCGATGTTCTTCCATTCGTTGAAACCCCCGATGTTGTAGGTCTCGGCCACCTTCCCCTTGTGGAATATCAGGTCGATGGCACGTGCGTGGTCCTCGACGAACAGCCAGTCGCGCACGTTCTCCCCCTTGCCGTAGACGGGCAGCGGCTTCTTGTGGCGGATGTTGTTGATGAACAGCGGTATCAGCTTCTCGGGGAACTGGTAGGGGCCGTAGTTGTTCGAGCAGTTGGTCACGAGCGTCGGCATTCCGTATGTGTCGTGGTATGCGCGCACGAAGTGGTCGCTCGAGGCCTTGGAGGCCGAGTAGGGTGAGTGGGGGTTGTACTTGGTGGTCTCCAGGAAGAACTCGGTGCCGTAGGCCATGTCGTCCTCGCTGGAGGCCTTCGTGGTGAACGGGGCGGGAACTCCCTCGGGATGGGTCAGCTCAAGGGCGCCGTAGACCTCGTCGGTCGAGATGTGGTAGAAGAGCTTGCCCTCGTATTTCTCGGGCAGAGAATCCCAGTATTCCTTGGCTGCCTGGAGAAGGGCGAGCGTGCCCATCACGTTTGTGCGGGCGAAGGTGAAGGGATCCTTGATGGAGCGGTCCACGTGGCTCTCGGCGGCGAGGTGGATCACGCCGTCTATCTTATGCTCGCGGATCACGCGGCGCATCTCGTCAAGGTCGGCGATGTCGGCGCGGACAAAGGTGTAGTTGGGCCTGTCCTCGATGTCCCGGAGGTTCTCGAGGTTGCCGGCGTAGGTCAGCTTGTCGAGGTTGACGATGTTGTAGTCGGGGTATTTGTTGACGAACAGGCGTACCACGTGGCTGCCTATGAATCCGGCCCCGCCGGTGATGAGTATATTGCGAGCTGACATATTTTTGACAGTTGTAAGTTTATATTCTTTGAATTTTCACAAAGATACAAAAAATACCGCACTGCTGCAAATTGGCACTGCGGTATTTTTTATAAATTGGAGTTTTCTATTGTTTCAGGGCTTTTGTGAGTTGTACGAACTGTTCCACGGAAAGTCTTTCCGGTCTTTCGGTCAAAAGATGCTCCACAGGTTCCAGTTGCTCTTTGGAACGGCTTGTCAACATCGGTCCCAAAGAATTTCGCAGAGTCTTGCGTCGCATGCTGAAAGCCTGTTTCACTACGGCTTTGAACGCACCGGTGTCGCATCCCAGATCAGATCGGTTGTTTCGGGTGAGTCGCAGGACGCCGCTGCGCACTTTCGGCGGTGGAGTGAAGACGTGAGGCTCGACGGTGAAAAGATATTCGCAGTCGTACCATGCCTGCAAAAGCACCGACAGAATTCCGCGCTCGCGTCCCCCGGGGCCGGCGCAGATTCGCTCGGCAACTTCTTTCTGCAACATCCCGGCCGCCACAGGAATGCGTTCCTTGTTCTCCAGAATTTTGAAAAAAATCTGGCTGGAGATGTTGTAGGGATAGTTGCCGATTACGGTAAACTCTCGTCCGGGGAACAACTCGTTCAGGTCCATGCGCAGGAAGTCGGCTTCCTCCACCTTGAGATCCGGGTACATTTTCGATAGAAAAGCCACGCTTTCTGAATCAAGTTCCACAGCCGTAAGGTCACGTCCGGTCTCGATCAGATATTTGGTCAGCATCCCCATGCCTGGGCCAATCTCAAGCACAGGCGTGCCGCCCCATTGCTTGGCGCTTTCCGGAAGCTGCGACGCGGCAATGGTTTCGGCTATCCGCCGGGCAATGTGCTCGTCATTGAGGAAGTGCTGTCCCAGCGACTTCTTTGCGCGAACGTTTTTCATAATCCAAGATGGAGTTTTCTTCCGGTTACTGTTGTCCCACGGAGATGAGCTCCACAGTGAAGATCAGGTCTTCGTCGGGGCCGATCATCGGTGGTGCGCCGGCGGAGCCGTAAGCCAGATTTGACGGAATGTAGAATACGGCCTTTCCGCCTTCCTTCATGAGCTGCAGACCTTCGGTCCATCCGGGAATCACGCGGTTCAGGGGGAACGTGGCGGGTTCACCGCGGCTTACGCTGCTGTCGAACACCTGTCCGTTCAGGAGCTCTCCTGTGTAGTGCACTGTCACTTCATCGGCGGCTGTGGGCTGCTTGCCCTTGCCTTCGGCCAGAATCATGTATTTCAGTCCGGTGGGAGTCACTGCGTAGGTCGTGTCGGTTGCCGTTTCGGCACGCTTGGTGGTGTCCTGGAACGCTTTTGCAAGCTCGCTGTATTCGGGAGTCGGGACTACTGCTTCGGCCTCGGCAACAGTCGTGTCACTGTCGGCCGTGCCTTTCTTGCTGTTGGAGCATGAGGCAACTATGGCCGCGCCCGCTGTCAGCAGTAGGCCGACGGTCAGAATCTGAAATTTTTTCATCGTTTATTTCTTGTTGACTTTTATAAGTTCTACATCGAAAATCAGAGTTGAGTGCGGCGGAATTGCTCCGGGGACACCCTGCGGGCCGTAGGCCAGGTCGCTGGGGATGAAGAATGTGTACTTCGCGCCCTCTTTCATGAGCTGCACGCCTTCTGTCCATCCGGGGATCACGCGGTTCAGGGGGAACGTGGCGGGTTCGCCGCGGTTCACGCTGCTGTCGAACACCTGTCCGTTCAGCAGTTTGCCCGTGTAATGTACGGTCACTTCATCCTGGGCTGTGGGTTGCGCTCCGGTGCCTTCTTTCTCAACCACATACTGCAGGCCGCTGGCGGTGGTCTTCACGTTTTCCTTCTTGCCGTTCTCTTCCAGGAACTTTGCGCCCTCGGCGCGGGATGCCGCCTCAGCCTTGGACTGAAGGTCCTGAAGGTAATCGTTGATAAGTTTCTGTGCCTCTTCCATGCCTATCGCCGGTTCTGTGCCGTCGTAGATGGTTTTGACTGCATCCTTGAATGATTCCACATCGAGATCCTTGACCCCCATGCCCTTGAGCTGTTGTCCCATGGCGAGACCCCATGCATAACTTAATTTGTCCATATTTTTTCTATCGTCTGCGGAGCCATAAGCCCCAGATTGTCTTCGAAGTTGTGTAAACTAATTTGAGTTTACAAAATTGTGAAGAAGTTTAAACTTTATGGCAATCTTTATTAATCTTTTGGGTGCCTTTCTCCGCTCTCATCTGCGCCGACCGAGAGGTCGCCGCTTCTTCGATCGAAGAAATCCCCTCCAAAATATTAATAAATCTTACCATAAAAATTAGTTTAAACAACTTCTTTATTAATAACACTTGTATGCTCGGATTGTTGTATAATTCACCGGGTTGCGGTGATATGGAAGCATCCTGTGCGTTCGTACTTCACCAGACAGCGTTTCTGATTTCGCAGGTCCAGCAATACTTCCGCAAGAAGGTTCTTCAGGTCTTCCTCATTGATTGTGCGCGTGGAGTCAAGACTGTGGAAACGCGCCCAGCTTATGTCGAAAGTGGTTCCGAACTGATGCGTGGATGAGTCCACGGCGTTTCGGTTTACGCGTCGCAGGCGTTTCACGGTGTGCGGCGTGCGCAGCAGACTCGTCACTATAATGCGGTAGGAGTCGGCTCCTCGGCGTGCGAGTGAGTCGATGAAATTGCTGCCGATGTCACGCAGCAGTTTTTCAGCCTCCGGCACAAGATAGGGGAAAGAGTGTTTCAGAGAGTCGACGGTGTAGAACCGATTGCTTTGTACTTCCACGATTGGCCGTGAAGTGAAGTAGGCCAGTCCTAATGAGGTGAGGGGACGAAGGCCCAGTCGCTCGGCGGCGGCGTATTGGTATTTGTTGGAATCGTTGAACACTTTGGCAAGCGGTCCTATCCTGTTGATGTGGATGCGTTCGTGGAAACGGGGACCCGGCTTGATGTCTGCGGCCGGTTGTGATTGCTGTCCGGTCTCTGTCGCCGGGTCTTCGTTGGTTGACAATTCAGGAATTACGTTCTGTGCGGGAACGGTATAGTCCTCTGTGCCGTAGCCTGTTATTTGTGAGGAGGTTTCGGCGGTGGCGGCATCGAATCCTTTGCTCTGGCGGCATGCCGAAAAAGCCAGCAATACAAGGGCCGTCAGTCCAACGGCCCTTGATATTTTGATATATTTTAGGGAATCTTTCTGCTTAGTTTTGTCCATCGACTGCAAAATTACAAAAAATCCCGCAATATTGGCAGCCACAACTTCTCAAAAAGAAATATGTCTTGCTATAAAGTTGCCGTAATTATTCATTCGGTCTCGATCAGCCAGGGTGTGGAGATGGAACGGATGGAGTCGTCGAAATTAGCGCCGACTTTGATTATCCTGCGACCGTCCGCACGGAACGGCAGCAGATAGTCGCGGCTGTTGATCTGTTCCATCGCCGCCTGCGCGCTGCCGTTGATCTTGAACTCGAACAGATAGAGATAGTCCGGAGTTTTGACAAGGAGATCGATACGTCCTTCAGCCGTACGCATCTCGGCATACGTGTAGAAGCCCATCAGCTTCATTGCCAAGTAAATCACGTTGCGGTAATGGAGTTCAAGATGCCCCATGTCCATCTGGTCGTACTGATAGCCACTGAACAACGCCTGCAGCCGGATCATGAAATCGTCGACGCGTCCGGCCTCGACGTCAAGCACAAAACGCCGAACATCAAATTCGCTGCGGCCCGAACGATTGGCTGTGTATATCTTCATCAAGCCATTCAGAAATCCTTGCTCCACCTCGCGATTCGGATAACCGAGAGTGACCGTACCGAAACGCCGGTCATAATTCCGGATTGTGAGATACCCGCTCTGATACATTATAGGCACAGCGTTGCTCAGATCGAAAGAGGCGTCCATCAATTCATCGACATTCTCTTCCATATGCTCCAGGTCACGAAGGTCAATCTGCATATTGCGAATCATCTCCACCAAGAAAGTGGGAGTGCCCGTGGAGAACCAGTAGGACCCGATATAGCCGCTTTGAAGGGCGTTAAGAAGACTGAACGGATTGTACATGTCGGGCGACGACGGTGCGAAATGGTAACCGTCATAATTCTCTTTCAGCTTCATGTACGCCTCGTCTGCCGATATGCTGTTCTTGGTAGCGAGCGCATGTACCCCCTCGCTGAAATTATCTTTGATTTCATCTGATGTCATGCCGCATATCGCGCTGTATTCATCAGACAACGAGATATCCTGCAGGTTGTTCAGGTCGCTGAAAATACTCAGTTTGCCGAAGCGCGACACTCCGGTGAGCATGGCGAACTCTATATATTGGTCACAGTTCTTCAGATTGCCGTACACAGACTTAAGTTGAGTACGATAAATGTCCTGAAGTTTCTTGTTGCTTGCGGTGTCAAGCAATGGTTTGTCGTATTCATCAATAAGAATAACTACTTTCCGGCCCGTAACGGCATAGGCTTGTTCAATAATATATCTGAACCGTTCCGAATGAGGCGCGGACTGTCGTTCTGTGCCGTAAAAATTCTCCCAGCGTTCGAAGTCGTAGTTGAATTTCTGCAACAAGCTTTCTGGAGAATCATAATCCCAGGCGTTAAGCGCGATGTGGAGTACCGGATGCGGCTGCCAGTCATGTTCCCGTCGGCTGATGGCAAGTCCCTCGAACAAGTCCTTGCGGCCCTGATAGAACGCCTCGATGGTGGACAGAAGCAAAGATTTGCCGAACCTGCGGGGGCGGCTTAGAAAAAAGTATTTACCTCTTTGTATGAGTTTCTCTATATATTGAGTCTTGTCTACATATGTATAGCCGTCTTCGCGAAGTGTCGCGAAGCTTTGTACGCCTATAGGATATATCTTTGCCATTTGTCGGGATGTTTATTTCACTGCTAAGTTACTAAAATCCCATTGAATATCAAAAGCGATTCATAATTATCGAGATTTTTGGTTAAATTTGCGAAATGGAAAAGAATGTTTTGGATCCGGAAAGGTTCCGGGGCGCTTTGATAGATATGGACGGAGTTCTGTATGACTCGATGCCTGGCCATACGCTTTCCTGGAAGCGCATGATGGACAGTGTCGGGATAGATGTGCCTCGCGATGAATTTTATCTTTATGAAGGGATGACGGGCAAAGCAACTATCAACCTGTTGATGCAACGCGCTTTTGGCCATGGCGTCAGCGATGAGGAGGCCGCTCGTCTCTATGCTGTAAAGAGCGCGAATTTCAAGGCTCTCGGTCCCGCTCCCAAGATGCCCGGCGCCGACAGAATGCTTGCCGCTCTCGAATCGTTGGGGTTGAAAAGGGTACTGGTCACAGGTTCCGGCCAGGCAAGCCTGCTTGACAAACTGGAACGCGATTATCCCGGAGTGTTCCCTGCCGGAAAACGTGTCACGGCGCACGATGTGACGCACGGTAAGCCGGATCCTGAACCATATCTGAAAGGGGCTGAACTTATCGGAGAGGCGCCCGGGCAGTGCTTGGTCGTGGAGAACGCCCCTCTTGGCGTCCGTGCCGGTAAAGCGGCCGGATGCTTTGTCTGCGCCGTAACGACCGGTCCGATTCCGCGTGTGGAGTTCGAAAAGGAGAATGCCGACATGATTTTTAACAGCATGGATGACTTCGCCGACTATTTGGAATCTTTACGTAAATGATTATGGACTGGCGGAAAGAACTGGATAAAGAGCTCGCGGCGTTGGATCACGACAAGACGTTTGTATTGACGGATTCAAATGTGGCTGATCTCTTCGATTATCCCGGCGTCAGGATTGTGGTTCCGGCGGGAGAGGGGAGCAAGGATGTAGGCCGGCTTGTGGAGATATGGCGCGCACTTACTGAATCGGGTGCCACACGCCGTTCAATATTGGTCAATATAGGGGGTGGTGTGGTGAGTGATCTCGGCGGTTTCGCAGCCGCTACTTTCAAGCGCGGTATCCGGTATATCAATGTTCCGACAACTCTTCTCGCCATGGCCGACGCGGCCATAGGTGGCAAGACAGGAATAGATTTCGACGGCTATAAAAATGAAGTCGGCGCTTTCAGAATGCCCGAGCGTGTGATTGTGGACGGCGGATGGCTGCGCACTCTCGGGCCGGAATTGCTGGCTGATGGGTTGGCGGAAGTGGTGAAGAGCGCAATGCTCGGATCCCGGCTTGAGTATGAGAGCCTGCTGGATATGCAAGGTGAACTGAATGTCGAAAAATTAGGCCTCGCCGCCGAATGGTCGGCGCGTTTCAAGGAACAGGTGGTGACTCAGGATCCGACGGAACAGGGGCTGCGACGAATCTTGAATCTCGGTCACACCGCCGGCCATGCCTTCGAGTCCCTTGCCGCGGGACTCGGGAGCCCTGTGGGACATGGAACAGCGGTGGCGCACGGTTTGCTCGTAAGCTTGATTCTGAGTCAGGAAATCTGCGGCCTGCCCGAGAATTGCGCCGGCATATACGCTGATCGTATTCTCAAAAGATATTATTCTCCTCTTCCGAATGGTGTCCTCGATATCCCTGCATTGATGGAACTGATGCGCCACGATAAGAAAAATCCGAAGCAGGGAGAAATCGCTTTCGTACTGCTCCGGAATATATCCGAACCCGTGGAATGTGTCGTTCCGGGCACGCTTTGCATCAAGTCGGCGCTGTCGGTGTATGAATCTATCGTGTGTTCATTGTATCAGTGAGAGCCAGTAATCCGAGAGGTCCTTCCAAGGCACGAGATAGCCTCGGCCGGGCACGGGCTTGACGTTCCTTCCGTTAAGACGGACGGCGGCCATCGTGCCACTTTCGGTCTGGAATAGGAACAGAGCCAGATTCGCTCCGAGAGGCACCACATTCTCCGATTTCCATTGTGTGGCAAGCGCTTCGGCGTCTGTGGTCATTGCGTGGCATCCCGGAATTCTCAGCGCGGACAGCAACGGCATCAGTGTCTCTGCATGTCCGAAATATCCGTCGAAACGCTTTTCGTCAAGGTGGTTCAAAGCCGAGTCCGCACCCTCGATAATACTGCGTACAAGCGTCGACACAGCCATCGGCACTATATTCCCGTTCAACGGTGTAACACAATTCCGCAGATAGTGGGTCAGGTTGGATAGTAGCCAGCACTGACGGTATTCTTCCGCGGTCAGAATGCTGTCGTCGGGTCCTGAAAGCCCCATGGCGCGCCGTGACTGTAGGATCGCATATATGTCCGTCACCAGATCCTGCGCCTTGTGCTCTTTCAGCTTTACGGGACGTTTGAACACTCTTGCCAGCGGTTCCGTAGGTATGTTTTCAGCCTGATATTTCGCTGTCAGCTTCTTCCAGTCCCCGTCACGACGGTATGCGTCGTAGACCGAGTCAGTGTCGAAGAAGTACACAAGGGGAGAATATCTATGCCCTGATCCTGACGTGACATTCAGCTTATCGTTAACAAGCATCATGGCATGGTTGAACTGATACATCGTCATCATGGCGCGGGGCACGAACGACGACAGCGTGTTGACTTCGGCGTCCAAAGTGCCGGTTGCCGGAAAGAGCCGCGTCATCTCATTCCCGAGAATCTCCTGTTCACGGACGCCCACCTCGGAAAGCTGTCCCCATTTCCCGTGGCTTAGTGCGAGGATTGAGTCCATTGCCGCCAACAGGTCGGCGCCTGCCGGTGTGAGATTGTCTTCTGATTTGGCCTGGCGGAGCACCGGTTCAAGCTTGTCGAACTTTTTCGGACCGGTCATGTATCGCGCGCCATGCCGGGCGACATAAGCGCAATAGACGGGCTGAAGCGTGTCTCCCCATGACGGAGGTTCCTCAAGACTGAAGTCGTAGGGCATCATCGTCCCCTCGTATTGACGGGGCAGCAATGAATGAGCCTGAGCCCCCATAAGGGGGATCAGGCTCAGCAACAATATAAGAAATCGTGTCATCAGATAAGCGACCCACCCTTTTCGATGGCTTTCTCATTCATCGGAATGAGCTTATGGTGACGTTCGGGGAGTGATTTTTTCAGACCCTTTATCACGTTTTCCATCGGGAGTTTATAATCCATGGCCTTGAGCAGAGCGCCCATCACGACCATGTTGTACGCTTTGGAGTTGCCCATCTCGAGCGTGGCCTCCATAGCGTCGATGGGATATATCTTGATGTCTTCCCTTGTGGGATGGTTATGTATTCCGTTTGTGTCGTAGATCAGGACGCCGCCGGGTTTCACCTTCGGACCGAATTTGTCGAGGCTCTGCTGGTTGAGCGCCACTACGATGTCGTACTTGTCGAGCACGGGGCTTGAGATTTTCTGATCGCTGAGGATGACGGTCACGTTGGCCGTGCCGCCGCGCTGTTCCGGACCATAGGAAGGCATCCATGTTACTTCCTTGTCGTCCATCAGTCCCGAGTAAGCCAGAATCTTGCCCATCGACAGAACGCCCTGTCCGCCGAATCCGGCTATGATTATCTCTTGTTTCATGAATTTTGCGGATTTGGGGTTACACATTCTTCAGGTCGCCCAGCGGATACTTGGCGAACATGTTCTCGGCCATCCATTCGTTGGCCTTTTCAGGGCTCATCTTCCAGCCGGAGTTGCATGTCGACACCACTTCCACCACGCTTGTTCCGCGTTTGTCGATCGCGTTCTGGAACGCTTTTTTCAGGGCGTTCTTGAACTTGCGGACGTTTGCGGGTGTGTGGACGGACTGGCGTGTCACGTAGCAGGTGCCGTCAAGGATCGCCATAAGGTTGGTGATTTCCAGCGGATGTCCGTTCAGATCCACGCGTCGGCCGTAAGGAGTGGTGGCAGTCTTCTGGCCCACCAGTGTTGTCGGGGCCATCTGGCCGCCGGTCATTCCATAGATGGCGTTGTTGATGAAGATCATCACTATGTTCTCGCCGCGGTTGGCGGCGTGGATTGACTCTGCGGTGCCTATGGCCGACATGTCGCCGTCGCCCTGGTATGTGAACAGCACGTTCTCGGGCCAGAGACGCGAGGCGGCGGTGGCCACTGCCGGTGCGCGTCCGTGGGCGGCTTCGATCCAGTCAACGTCTATATAATTGTATGCGAACACGGCGCAGCCTACGGGCGACACGCCCACGGCCTTCTCCGTCAGTCCCATCTCGTCGATCACCTCGGCAAGGATCTTGTGCACCACGCCGTGGCTGCACCCCGGGCAGTAGTGCATGTGCACCTCTTCCAGCAGACGGGGCTTGCTGTAAACCTTGTTTTCTTCCCTGATAATATCTTCGATTTCCATGTTTTCAGAGTTTTCGGCGTGATTACTTGCGGTTGATGATTTTCTCCTTGAGGGCGCTGACAACTTCCTCCGGACTGGGGATGATTCCTCCCAGACGGCCGAAATGCTCCACTGGGAGAGCGTCGTGGACGGCCAGGCGGACATCTTCTATCATCTGTCCGGCGTTCAATTCCACCACCAGGATGCCTTTCTTTCCCTGGGCGGCCTTGTATACGGCCTCCGTGGGGAAGGGCCAGAGGGTGATGGGGCGGACTATGCCGACCTTGATGCCCTCTTCGGCTGCGATCTCGCGGGCCTTGTCGGAAATACGGGCTATCGAGCCGAAGGCCACGATCAGATAGTCGGCGTCCTCCACGCCGATCTCTTCCCAGCGGGTCTCGTTCTTCTCGATCTCGGCGTAGCGTGCCTGAAGCTCATGGTTGATCACCTCCATGCGGGAGGATTCCAGCTCAAGGCTGGTTATGACGTTGCGTTTGCGATCACCCTTGCGGCCTGTGGCGGCCCAGGGGCACTGTTCGCGGATCTGATCGTCAGTGCGGCGCGGACGCGGTTCGGGAAGCACAACCTTCTCCATCATCTGACCCACGATACCGTCGGCCAGGATCATGCACGGGTTGGTGTATTTGAAAGCGAGGTCGAAGCCCAGTCCCACGAAGTCCACCATCTCCTGGACGGTGCTTGGGGCGAGCACTATCAGATGATAGTCGCCGTGGCCGCCTCCTTTGGTGGCCTGGAAATAATCCGCCTGGCTCGGCTGGATGGTGCCGAGTCCGGGACCGCCGCGCATCACGTTGAGGATAAGCGCCGGCAGCGACGCGGCGGCGATGTAAGAGATACCCTCCTGCTTGAGGCTGATACCGGGAGATGACGACGACGTCATCACGGCTTTGCCCGTCGAGGCGCCGCCGTATACCATGTTGATGGCTGCTAACTCCGATTCTGCCTGGAGCACGACCATGCCCGTGGTCTCCCACGGCATCAGTTCCTCCAGTGTCTCAAGCACCTCGGATTGGGGAGTGATGGGATAGCCGAAGTAGCCGTCGCATCCGTAACGGATCGCGGCGTGCGCTATCGCCTCGTTGCCCTTCATGAGCCTTACTTCTTCTTTCATAATTCGTTTGTGTTTCTCCGGCAATTCATCCGGTGGAAATTAGACTTTGGTTAGATTTTTAGTCCTCGACTTTTACTCTGTATACTTCTATACAGGCGTCCGGACATACCAGCGCGCATGATGTGCAGCCGGTGCAGTTTTCGGGATTCGCCATATAAGCGTAATGATAGCCGCGGTCGTTGACCTCATTGGGCTGTAGCGACAAAGTCTTTGTCGGACAGGCTACAACGCATAGGTTGCACCCTTTGCACCGCACTGTGTTCACGGTGATTGCTCCTCGTATTTTTGCCATGGTCAGAAGGTTAGGTTTCAAGTATCTTCCTCCCTTTTACGGGTGGTATTGTACTTCATCTACAAAAGTAGCAAAGTTTTTCGAAAAAAACGAATAAAAAAAGAAATTTTTTTCATTAGACGCAAGAAGCCCCGTTCCGCTGCCGTGTGCATGCTGGAACGGGGCCCCTTATTCGCAGGTCTTTTTATTTTTCGGAAAGCAGCTTGACGAGGGTCTCCATCCCTTTCGTTGCCGGTTCCTTGATGACCGTTAGGTCCGGGATTCCGCTGACGCTCGCCGGGTTCGGATCGATGTAATAGACGGGTGTGCCCGGACGCACGCACTGTATCAGTCCGGCGGCGGGGTATACCACCAGCGACGTACCTATCACCACGAAAATGTCGGCTTTATGCACCAGCTCCACCGCTTTCTCGATGTTCGGCACAGGCTCGTTGAAAAACACGATGTGCGGACGCATCGGGTCGCCGTTCTTGCCCCGTGTGGCGGGTGAGGTCTCCAGATGATCTATGTCGAGCGTCTCGGTGTATTCCGGATTGCGTATGGACCGGATCTTCATCAGTTCGCCGTGCAAGTGCAGCACCTTGCTTGATCCTGCGCGCTCATGCAGGTCGTCGACGTTCTGCGTGATGATGTACACGTCGTAATCCTTTTCAAGTTCCGCCAGCGCCTTATGGGCGGCGTTGGGAAGCGCCTTGAGTAGATCCTTGCGGCGCTCGTTGTAGAAATGATGCACGAGTTCGGGATCGCGGGCGAATCCCTCCGCCGACGCAACCTGCATCACCGGATAGTTTTCCCACAGTCCTCCCGCGTCGCGGAATGTGCTTATGCCGCTTTCGGCGCTGATGCCGGCTCCTGTCGACACCACAAGTATTGGCTTTCCCATAATCATGAATGTTTTGGCTCTTAAATTAAAACTCACGTGCGCCCCGTTTTGTTATTTAAGAGTATTAAGAAATAAGCGTCAATATGAAGAGAATAGTTATAATGGGAGCCTCCTCGGGCATAGGTTACGCATGTGCGGAGGCTCTGGCCAAGCGGGGAGTGAAGGTTGGCGTCGCGGCGCGTCATGTCAGATCGCTTGAGGAATTGAAGAAAAAGTATCCCGAACAGGTGGAATACGCCGACATCGACGTCACCAAGCCCTCGGCCGTGGCGAAGCTGGAGGCCCTGATAGAAAAGCTCGGCGGCATGGACATTTACTTCCACGTGGCCGGAATTGGTTATGAGAACACCTCGCTCGACCCGGAGGCCGAGGTGGCGGTGTTCAATACTAACACCTTAGGGTTTGTCCGTTGCATATGCGCCGCCTACCGCTACTTCCGCAACAATCATATCCACGGTCAGATCGCCGCCGTCACGTCCGTGGCAGGCACCAACGGCATCGCCCGCCTGTCGGCGTATTCAGCCTCTAAGGCGGCCGATCAGAAGTGGCTCGTGGCGCTGGAGCAGCTCAGCAACAATTCCGACGCCGGGATAACGTTCACAGACATCCGTCCCGGATGGGTGGAGACGCCGTTGCTGACTCCGGGCAACAAGTATCCCATGACCATGAGTCTGGAATATGCCGTGCCTCTTATTCTTAAGGCCATAGTGCGCAAGAAACGCGTGGCCGTCATCGACTGGCGATGGAACATTGTGGTCGGACTGTGGCGCATGATTCCCAATGTCCTCTACACCCGACTCAACATCCCGATCTCGAAGCCGGACGTCACTCTTTGAGGAAGCCCTGTGCGCGGAGGAAGTCAAGGAGCTTGGCGGATGTCGCCTCGTTCATGGCGCGCGGATAACGCACGTCGGTAAAGACCTGCGCAAGGGTTTTCTTGCCGTTCTCGGCCACGAACTTGGAGTTCGGTGCGAAATTGTCCTTGGCCTTGTAGATCTCCGTTATCTCCTCGTCCGACAGTTCGGGGTAAGTCTCCCGGTAGAGCAGACCCTCCGTGCCGAGGCGTTCCGTCTCTTCCGGTCGTTCGGCTGGATAGCCCGCTGATATGCATGCCACGGGAACCGTCAGGCGGGGCAGCTTCAGCAACGCCGCTATCTCCGGGGCGTTGTAGAGACAGGTGCCGAGGTAGCAGGTGCCGAGACCCGACAGTTCTGCGAGCGTCACGAACTGCTGCGTGAGTATGACTGCGTCCATCATTGCCGACGTGAACGACAGAAAATTATCATATCCCGGGTCGGCGTCCGATACTTCGCACCAGCGCGTGAAGCGATAATAATCTGCGCAGAATGTCAGCATGAGGGGAGCGCCGGCAGCAGCCGGCTGGTTGAAATGCAGTTCCGCGAGCCGGCG